>CBFGWW010000007.1:0-30626 GCA_965652625.1 uncultured Agromyces sp. | reverse complement strand
GCTGGCCGACCTCTGGGACGTGCGGATCGCGCTCGACGGCGACCCGGTAGACGCGGCCGACGTCGTCGCCTACGCCGAGGCCGACCCGCGCCTCGTGGCGTCGGCGGTCGTCGACGACCGCGACCCCGACCACCCGAAGCGGCGGTTCCTCGACAGCTGCTGACGCCTCAGTGCGGCACCTCGGCGAGCACCCGCTCGGCGGGGAGGAACTCGCCGATGCGCTCCACCTCGTGCACGAGCACGGTGAGCGCCTCGTTCACGGGCGCATCGAGCTCGGCCAGGATCGCCTCGCGCACGACGGCGCCGTTGAGGTGGTCGACCTCGGTCGGTTGCCCCCGCCGCACGCTCTGCTGCGTCGAGCCGAGGTTGGGCACGTTGCCCATGCGCACGCCCATCATCCACGGCAGCACCTGCCCGATGGCCACGGGCATGCGGGCGAAGAGCCGCAGGCGCGCGTTCGAGAGTCCCTGCAGCGAGCCGAAGCGGATGCCGCGGGCGATCCCCACGCGCACGGTCTCGCGCATCGACGCGGCGACCACGCGACGCAGGCGGCGGTCGCCCAGCACCTCCTGCACGCTCCGCCCGACGATCGCCGGCACCGCGTTGAGCATGTTCACGACGAGCTTCGTCCACTGCGAGCCGCGGAAGTTCTCGATCGCGATCACCGGCACGGCCTCGGAGAGGATCGCCGCGATGCGCCGGCTCTCGTCGTCGGCGGGGCCGTCGCCGCGGCCGAGGTAGCTCGCGGCGGTCGTGGTCACCCGCACGACGCCGGGCTCGGTGTAGTTCGCGGCGATGATCGAGAGCACGCCCACGCACGTCGAGTGCGGCAGGAACCGCTCGGCCGTCTGCACGCCGTCGAGCCCGTTCTGCACGACGACGACCGGCACGCCGTCGATGAGCTCGGCGTGGCGGCCGAGTGCGAGCGGGGCGTCCTGCGCCTTCGTGCACAGGAGCACGAGCTCGGGCCGTTCAGTCAGCGCCTCGCTCGCCGCGACGTGCGCGTGGGTGTCGCCGTAGCCGCCCGAGAGCCGGATGCCGTCTGCTCGGATCGCCTCGAGCCCCGAGCCGCGTGCCGTGACCTCCACGTCGTGCCCGGCGCGTGCCAGCAGCGCGGCGAAGGTGCCTCCGAGCGCGCCCGCGCCGATGATGCCGATCCTCACCCTCCCAGCGTAGGTGCGGTGCCGCCCGCGTCTGCCGCGCTGTTAGCCTGTACGGCGTGAACAGCGGCATCCTCCTCGTCGACAAGCCGCAGGGAATCACGAGCCACGACGTCGTCGCCCGCACGCGACGGCTGGCAGGCACCCGCAAGGTCGGGCACGCGGGCACCCTCGACCCCATGGCGACGGGCCTGCTCATCCTCGGCGTCGGGTCGGCCACGCGCCTGCTGCACCACCTCGTCGGGCTCGACAAGGAGTACCTCGCGACCATGCGGCTCGGCTGGGACACCACGACCGACGACGCCGAGGGCGAGCCGCTCGCCGCGGCATCCGCCGAGCGCGTCGAAGCCGCCGACGAGACGGCCGTGCGCGCGGCGATGCTGGCCTGGACCGGCGACATCGAGCAGGTGCCGAGCACGGTGAGCGCGGTGAAGGTCGCCGGCCGCCGCGCCTACCAGCGGGCTCGCGACGGCGAGGCCGTCGAGTTGGAGGCCCGGCCCGTCACCGTGTCCGCCTTCGACCTGCTCGACCTGCGGCCCGGCGACGGACACGTCGACGTCGACGTGCGCGTGGCGTGCTCGTCGGGCACGTACGTGCGCGCGTTGGCCCGTGACGTGGGCGCCGACCTCGGCACCGGCGGCCACCTGACGGCGCTGCGCCGCACGCGCATCGGTGCGTTCGGGGTCGCCGAGGCATCCGTGCTCGAGGGTCTCGAGGTCGCGGAGGTCATCCTGAGCCCGGCGGATGCCGCGCGCCGCATGCTCCCGGTCGCGTCGATCAGCCCGCAGGAGGCGGTCGACCTCGGGCACGGCAAGCGCATCGCGGCGCCCGCCGAGCTCCCGACGGCGCCGAGCGGCACCCCGATCGCCGCGATCGACCCCGACGACCGGCTCGTCGCGATCGTCGAGCGTCGCGGCGCGGAGCTCAAGGTCGTCACCGGATTCCCGGCCGAGGAGGCATCGGCATGATCGAGTGGTTCGCCTGGGTGCAGGTCGGCGTCGCCGTGGTCGCGGGCGTGCTGTGCCTCGCGCTGGGCTTCGCGGGCCGCGTGCCGAGCGACCTCACGAACGGCGCCCTCGTGCTCGTCGAGCTGCTGCTGCTCGTGCAGCTCGTGGTCGCGCTCCTCGCACCGCTGTTCGGCAACGAGCCGACGGGCAGCGTGCTCGAGTTCTACACGTACCTCGTCGGCGCGTTGCTGCTGCCGCCCGCCGCGGTGTTCTGGGCGCTGCTCGAGCGCAGCCGATGGAGCACCGTCGTGCTCGGCGTGGCCGCGCTCAGCGTCGCCGTGATGGTCTACCGCATGCTGCAGATCTGGACCGTGCAGCAGGCGTAGCCGTGAATGAGAGAATCGAACGACATGACTGACGTGCGGAGTGCCCGGCCCGAGGCGGATCGCGGGCGGCGGATGAGCGGCATCGGGCGCGTGCTCGTGGCCGTCTACGGCGTGCTCGCGCTCGCCGCGGTCGGCCGCTCGTTCGTGCAGATCGCCACGAAGTTCGACGAGGCGCCGCTCGCGTACGCGCTCTCCGCGCTCGCGGCCGTCGTCTACGTGGTCGCGACCATCGCCCTCGTGCGGTCGGGGCGCGGCTGGTATCGCATCGCGTGGGCGACGCTCGTGTTCGAGTTCACGGGCGTGATCGTCGTCGGCGCGCTGAGCGTCGTCTACCCCGAGCTGTTCCCGCACGACACGGTCTGGTCGTGGTTCGGCCGCGGCTACCTGTTCATCCCGCTCGTGCTGCCCGTGCTCGGCATGTGGTGGCTCGCGAAGCACCGCCCGGCCGCCGACCCGGCCGCTCCGTCCGACCCCTCGTCCGCCGCCGGCTCGGGGGCGGATGCCGCGTGAAGACGTTCAAGGGCCTCGACGCGGTGCCCGAGGGCTTCGGTCCGAGCGCCGTCACGATCGGCAAGTTCGACGGCGTGCACAACGGCCACCGCGCGGTGATCGACCGCATCCGACGGATCGCGGCCGCCGACGACCTCCGCTCGGTCGTCGTGACGTTCGACCGCAACCCGCTCGCACTCCTCGCGCCCGACAAGTGCCCCGACCCGCTCGTGAGCGTGCGGCAGAAGCTCGAGCTGCTCGGCTCGACCGGCATCGACGCGACCGTGCTGCTGCCGTTCGACCGCGCCCTCGCGTCGGTGCCCGCGACCGAGTTCGTCGAGCGCGTGCTCGTCGACACGCTCGGCGCGAAGGCCGTGCTCGTGGGCCGCGACTTCCGCTACGGCGCGCGCGGTGCGGGCGACGTGAAGCTGCTGCAGGACCTCGGCCACACCTTCGGCTTCACGGTCGAGGTGGTCGACGACGTCGCCCCCGAAGACGGGCGCCGCGTGTCGTCGACCTGGATCCGCGAGCTGCTCGCCGAGGGCGACGTGCGCCACGCCACGCGCCTGCTCGGGCACGCGCCGACCGTCTCGGGCATCGTCGTGCACGGGGCCAAGCGCGGCCGCGAGCTCGGCTTCCCGACCGCGAACCTCACCCCCGAATCCGAGGGACTGATCCCGGCCGACGGCGTCTACGCGGGCTGGCTCACCGACGCGGGCACCCGGTACCCGGCGGCCATCTCGGTGGGCGACAACCCGACGTTCGAGGGCGTGCCGAAGAAGCAGGTCGAGGCGTACGTGCTCGACCGTGAACTCGACCTCTACGACCACGTCGTCGACGTCGAGTTCGTCGAGCGCCTGCGCGGCATGGTCGCGTTCACGAGCATCCCCGACCTCATCGAGACGATGCACGGCGACGTCGCGCGGGCGCGCGAGCTCCTCGCGGACTGAGCCGGCGCTCGGTCGCCAGGCCGTCAGGCGCCGTCGCCGAGCTCGCCCGGCCGTGCGGGTCGCGGCGCCTTCGTGCCGATGCCGGCGAGGAAGCGGATGAGCTCGTGGGCGGTGCCGACGAGCACCGGTCCGTGCCCGATCGTCCACGCGGCATCCGTCGCATGGAGGCTGTGACCCGAGATGACCGCCTTGATCGGGGTGGGCGCGGCCGCGGCGCGACGCAGGGCCACGGCCCCCGAGGCGAGCGCCGGTACGGCGATGGGGGAGCGGAGCGCGTCGCCGATGCGCACGGCGGCCACGACCGCGTCGTCGAGCTCGACGAGCCGCGTGGGCTGCGGGCGCTCGGTGATGGCGACGGCCCGGGCCTCGAGGGCGGCCGCGGCATCCGCGGGCCCCTCGAGCCCCACCTCGGTCGACGGGGCCCGGCCGCCCATGCCGAGCGCGTGCTGCGCCGACTCGAGCGCGCGCCGGGCGGGTGCCCGGTCGAAGCCCGCGACGAGCTCCGCCACCGCCTCGGCGATCGTCGTCGCGTCGTCGGCCTGCGCCGTCCACGCGTCGTCGCCGGCGCCACGAAGGGCGGTCGCGATCGAGCGCAGGACCGTCGACGTGGGCTCACGGCGGTCGCTCGTGACGCCGCGCTCGTCGACGCGCGGGCGCTGGCTCAGCGGCAGGTAGCGGGCGAAGTCGGCCACGCCTCCAGCCTAGACTCGTGTGGGTGAAGCCGACCGCGCCCCGTCCGCTCTGGGCCGGGCGGTCGCTGGCGCTCATCGGCATCGTCCTCGTCGCCTTCAACCTCCGCACCGCGGTGGCGTCGCTCTCGCCGATCCTCACGATCCTCGAACGCGACGTGGTGCTCGCGCCGGCGGTCGTCGGGTTCCTCGGCATGCTGCCCCCGCTCTGCTACGCGATCTTCGGCATCCTGACGCCGCTCATCGCGAAGCGGTTCGATCTCGAGCCGACGCTCGTCGTCGCGCTCGCCGCGCTCGTCGTCGGCCTGCTCGGCCGCGGCCTCGCGGGCGACGCGCTGTGGCTCGTGCTGGCGAGCACGCTCACGTTCGCGGCGATCGGCGTCGGCAACGTGCTGCTGCCCCCGCTCGTGAAGCGGTACTTCCCCGACCGGGTGGGCCTGCTCACGGCCGTCTACGTCACCGCGCTCTCGGTCAGCACGTTCGTCCCGCCGCTCGTCGCCGTGCCGGTGGCGGATGCCGCGGGCTGGCGCGTTTCGCTCGGGGAGTGGGCCTTCGTGGCGGTGCTGTCGCTCGTGCCGTGGATCGCGATCATGTTGCGTCCGCATGTCGACCGGGCCGCCGACCTGCCCGAGGAGGCGGAGCGGGGACTTCTGCGCTACGCGGTGCGCTCGCCGCTCGCGTGGGCGCTCGCGATCCTGTTCACGATCCCGGGCATCAACGCCTACGCGATGTTCGCGTGGCTCCCGCCGATCCTGCACGACATCGCGGGCACCACGCCGGCCCAGGCCGGGGCGCTGCTCTCGCTCTTCGCCGCGATGGGGCTCCCGGCGAGCATCATCGTGCCGATCGTCGCGGCGCGCTGGGGGCACGTCAAGCTGCTCGTGGGCATCGCGATCGTGTCGTTCGTGGCGGGCTACCTCGGCCTGCTGCTCGCCCCCGCGAGCGCGACCTGGCTCTGGGTCGCGCTCATCGGGAACGGCCCGCTGCTCTTCCCGCTCACGCTCGTGCTCGTCAACCTGCGCACCCGCACGCACGCGGGCTCGGTCGCGCTCTCGGGGTTCGTGCAGTCGGTCGGCTACTTCATCGTGGCGATCGGGCCGCTCGCAGTGGGCCTCCTGCACGAGGCCGTCGGCGGGTGGACGTGGCCGCTCCTGTTCCTGCTCGCGACGATCGTCCCCGCCGCGATCGCCGGCGTCGTCGCGGCGCGTCCGCGGTACCTCGAGGACGAGCGCGCCGGCTGAGGCGCCGTGGCGTCGTGCACCGTGCCGCCGTTCGGACGTGCATCGGCGCGCGGCATCCGCTCACCTGTTGCTCATATGAGCAGGATCACCCGCGAGTGTTGCCGATGAGCGACGGCGTGCCTACGCTGGATTCGGCGAAGGGACAGGTGTGGACGAGATCGACGAACTCCTCTCGATCCGGGCTGCCGAGCTCTACTACGAGGAGAACAAGACCCAGGACGAGATCGGCCAGGCGCTCCGGCTCACCCGTTGGAAGGTCGGGCGGCTGCTCGCGCAGGCCAAGCAGCGCGGGTTCATCCGCATCGAGATCCTGCATCCGCGTGCCCGTCGCCTGCCCATCGAACGGCGGCTGCGAGACGAGCGCGGGCTCACCGACGCCATCGTCGTGTCGACCGCCGGCGTGCACTCGCCCGAGGAGCTGCAGGAGCGCACCGCGCAGGCGGCCGCCGACTACCTCACGGCGCTCCGACCCGTGCCCCGCACGCTCGGCGTGAGCTGGGGCCGCACGCTCTTCGAGATCTCGCAGCACCTGCGCAACGGCTGGGCGACCGGCGTCAACGTCGTGCAGATCAACGGCGGCGTGAGCCTCAACCGCCGGGCCGGCACCGCCGCGGCCACCGCGGTGGGCATCGCGCAGAAGGGCGGCGGCAGCGCCACCCTGTTGCCGAGCCCCGCCATCCTCGAGCGCCTCGCGACGAAGGAGGCCATCGAGGCCGACCGCGTCGTCGCCGGCGTCATCGAGCTCGCCCGATCGGCCGAGGCCTACCTGTTCAGCGCGGGCGCCGCCGACCACAACTCCGTGCACGTCGAGAGCGGCTACCTCTCGGGCGCCGACGTCGACGTGCTCGTGCAGAAGGGGGCCGTCGGCGACGTCGTCGGCCGCTACATCGACTCCGACGGCAACATCGTCGACCCCGCACTCGACGCCCGCACGGTCGGCCTCACGCTCGACGAGCTGCGCAGCTCCCCGCTCGCGATCGCCGTGATCGCGGGCGAGGCCAAGCACGCCGTCGCCGACGCGGTCGTGCGCTCGGGGCTCTGCTCGGTGCTCGTCACCGACGAGGCCACCGCCCTCCACCTCCTCGACGGCTGAGCTCCCGCGACCCGGGCCGCCCAGCGACACCTCACACGAAAGCCAGGTCACCACCATGTCAGGCACCTCCCTCGTCACCGCCCGGGAGCGCGCGCTCGCCGTGCTCGGCGGCGAACCCGACGACGCCACGCTCGGGCGCTACCTGCACGGCATCTCTGGCGTCGACGCCGTCGGCCTCGAGCAGCGCGCCGCGTCGCTCGCCACCCGCTCGATCAAGACGTCGTCCAAGCGCTGGGCGCTCGACAGGATCATCACGCTCATCGACCTGACGACGCTCGAGGGCGCCGACACCCCGGGCAAGGTGCGCTCGCTCGTCGCCAAGGCGATGACCCCCGACCCGTCGGATGCCACGACCCCGCGCGTCGCCGCGGTGTGCGTGTACGGCGACATGGTGCCGTTCGCGATCGACGCGCTCGGCTCGGTGCACGGCGACCCCGACGACGGGCTCATCTCGGTCGCGGCGGTCGCCACCGCGTTCCCGAGCGGCCGGTCGTCGCTCGAGATCAAGCTCGCCGACACGGCCGAGGCAGTCGCAGCCGGCGCCGACGAGATCGACATGGTCATCGACCGGGGCGCGTTCCTCGCGGGGCGCTACGGCGAGGTGTTCGACCAGATCGCGGCCGTCAAGGAGGCGTGCCGCCGGCCCGACGGCACGAGCGCGAGCCTCAAGGTGGTCCTCGAGACGGGCGAGCTCGTGACGTACGACAACGTGCGCCGCGCGTCGTGGCTCTCGATCCTCGCCGGCGGCGACTTCATCAAGACCTCCACGGGCAAGGTGCAGCCGGCGGCCACGCTCCCGGTCACGCTCCTCATGCTCGAGGTCGTGCGCGACTGGCACCTGATGACCGGGCAGCGCATCGGCGTGAAGCCCGCGGGCGGCATCCGCGCCTCGAAGGACGCGATCCGCTACCTCGTGACCGTCGCCGAGACGGTCGGCGAGGAGTGGCTCGTGCCGCACCTGTTCCGCTTCGGCGCGTCGAGCCTCCTCAACGACGTGCTGCTGCAGCGCCAGAAGATGACCACCGGACACTACTCCGGACCCGACTACGTGACGATCGACTGAGACGAGAGCACCGAACCATGAGCTTCCTCGAATACGCTCCCGCGCCCGAATCGCGGGCGATCCTCGACCTGCGCGACCGCTACGGCCTCTTCATCGACGGCGAGTTCGTCGACGGCCGCGGCACGCCCTTCCAGACCATCTCGCCCGCGACCGAGGAGCGCATCGCCGAGATCGCGAACGCGAACGAGGCGGATGTCGCCGACGCCGTCGCCGCTGCGCGCCGCGCCTACGACCGCACCTGGTCGCGAATGAGCGGTCGCGACCGCGGCAAGTACCTGTTCCGCATCGCCCGGCTGGTGCAGGAGCGCGCCCGCGAGCTCGCCGTCGCCGAGTCCCTCGACAACGGCAAGCCGATCAAGGAGTCGCGCGACGTCGACGTGCCGCTCGTGGCCGCGTGGTTCTTCTACTACGCGGGCTGGGCCGACAAGCTCGACCACGCGGGCCTCGGCGCGAACCCCCGCTCGCTCGGCGTCGCCGCGCAGGTCATCCCGTGGAACTTCCCGCTCCTCATGCTCGCGTGGAAGATCGCGCCCGCGCTCGCCGCAGGCAACACCGTGGTGCTGAAGCCGGCCGAGACCACGCCGCTCACGGCGCTCATCTTCGCCGAGATCCTCCAGCAGGCCGACCTGCCGGCCGGCGTCGTGAACATCATCACCGGCGCGGGCGACACGGGCGCCGCGCTGGTGTCGGCCGAGGGCGTCGACAAGGTCGCCTTCACGGGCTCGACCGCCGTCGGCCGCGCGATCGCCAAGGAGATCGCCGGCACCGACAAGAAGGCGACCCTCGAGCTCGGCGGCAAGGCCGCGAACATCGTGTTCGACGACGCGCCCATCGACCAGGCGATCGAGGGCATCGTCAACGGCATCTTCTTCAACCAGGGCCACGTGTGCTGCGCCGGCTCGCGACTGCTCGTGCAGGAGAACATCCACGACGAGGTCGTCGAGCGGCTGAAGCTGCGCCTGTCGACGCTGCGCCTCGGCGACCCGCTCGACAAGAACACCGACATCGGCGCGATCAACTCGAAGGAGCAGCTCGAGCGCATCCGCGAGCTCTCCGACATCGGCGTCGCCGAGGGCGCCGACCGGTGGAGCGCGCCGTGCGAGATCCCCGAGAACGGGTTCTGGTACGCGCCGACCATCTTCACGGGCGTGCAGACGTCGAGCCGCATCGCGCGCGAGGAGATCTTCGGCCCGGTGCTGTCGGTGCTCACGTTCCGCACGCCGGGCGAGGCGATCGCCAAGGCGAACAACACGCCCTACGGCCTCTCCGCGGGCATCTGGACCGACAAGGGCAGCCGCATCCTCGCCGTCGCCGACCAGCTGCGCGCGGGCGTGATCTGGGCGAACACGTTCAACCGGTTCGACCCGTCGAGCCCGTTCGGCGGCTACAAGGAGTCGGGCTACGGTCGCGAGGGCGGCCGCCACGGCCTCGCCGCGTACCTGTCGCCGGCCCCGATCGGCCAGGCCGCGCTCTCGCGTCCCGCGTCGCGTGCTGCGGTCGAGCAGGCGGATGCCGCGGCCGCGCCGAAGGCCCGCCGGGCCGTCCGCTCCAGCCGAACCGCGCAGCGCCGATCTGGTGATGCCTCGACGAAGGGATCGAAGCGATGAGCCGCCTCGCCGTGCCGAAGACGTACAAGCTCTACATCAACGGCGCCTTCCCGCGCAGCGAGTCGGGCCGCACCTACGAGGTGCTGAAGGCCGACGGCGGGTTCCTCGCCAACGTCGCGAAGGCGTCCCGCAAGGACGCCCGTGACGCGGTCGTGGCGGCGCGCGGCGCCGTCGGCGGCTGGGGTGGAGCGACCGCCTACAACCGCGGCCAGGTGCTGTACCGCATCGCGGAGCTCCTGGAGGGCCGCCGGGCGCAGTTCGTCGCCGAGATCGAGGAGGCCGAGGGCGTCTCGCGCGCCGTCGCCTCCGCCCAGGTCGACGAGTCGATCGACCGGTGGGTCTGGTACGCCGGATGGGCCGACAAGTTCGCCCAGGTCGCGGGCAACGCCAACCCGGTCGCGGGCCCGTACTTCAACATCTCGGTGCCCGAGCCCACCGGCGTCGTCGCGATCGTCGCGCCGCAGGACTCGTCGCTCCTCGGCTTCGTGTCGGCCGTGGCGCCGGCGCTCGTCGCGGGCAACTCGGTCGTGGTCGTCGCGAGCGAGCGGTACCCCCTGTCGGCGATCAGCCTGGCCGAGGTGCTCGCCACGAGCGACGTGCCGAAGGGCGTCGTGAACGTGCTCACCGGCTCGACCGCGGAGATCGCGCCGTGGGTCGCGAGCCACCGCGACGTGAACGCGCTCGACCTCGTCGGCGCGGGCGACCTCGACTGGCTCGAACTCGAGGTCTTGGCGGCCGACACCCTGAAGCGCGTGCTGCGCCCCGAGTCGGGGCCCGATGCCGCGGCGCCCGCCCTGGGCCGGATCAGCGCGTTCACCGAGACGAAGACCGTCTGGCACACGAAGAGCCTGCGCTAGCGATGTCAGGGCGCAACGGCGCGTCCGATGAGCGCGGCCGCCTGACGGCGGACCCGTTCGACTGGCGCGTGACGAAGCAGGGCGGCGTGCTCGTCTCCCGGGGCGGGCGCGTCGTGATGACGGTGGGCGGCGGCGCCGCCGCCCGCCTCCTCGTCGCGCTGCAACGTGCGGACGATTCACAGGCGCAGCACCTCCTCGCCCGCGCGAGCGGTGACTATCGTCGAGGGAACGAACGGTCCTGACGCGGCGCGTCCGTCGGCGGGTTCCGCGACGGAGGTGTTGCATGCGAGTGCTCGTGACCGGCGCGACCGGCTACATCGGGGGGCGCCTGGTGCCTCGGCTGATCGGCGCGGGCCACGACGTGCGGGTGCTCGTGCGGCAGCCCGAGCGGCTGCGCGACGTGCCGTGGGCGGCATCCGTCGACGTCGTGGCCGGCGACCTCGGCGACCGTGCCGCCGTCGACCGCGCGATGGACGGCGTCGAGGTGGTGTACTACCTCGTGCACTCCATGGGCGGGCGCGGCGATTTCGAGTCGGTCGAGCTCGCCATCGCTCGGAACGTGGCGGCCTCGGCCCGCGAGCACGGCGTCGGCCGCATCGTGTACCTCGGCGGCCTGCACCCCGAGGGCGTGCGCCTGTCGCGGCACCTGCGCTCGCGTGCCGAGGTGGGAGAGGTCCTGCTCCGCTCGGGCGTGCCGACGATCGTGCTGCAGGCGGGCGTCATCATCGGGTCGGGCTCGACGTCGTTCGAGATGATCCGCCACCTCACCGAGGTGCTGCCCTACATGCCGGCGCCGCGGTGGGTGCGCAGTCGCATCCAGCCCATCGCCGTGCGAGACGTGCTGCACTACCTGATCCGGGCGACCGAGGTGCCCGCCGGCGTGAACCGGGCGTTCGACATCGGCGGCCCCGACGTGTACCGCTACGGCCAGCTCATGAACGGGTACGCCGTCGAGGCCGGGCTGCCGCAGCGGCCGATCGCGGCGCTGCCCGTGCTCACGCCGTGGCTCGCGGGGCAGTGGGTGAACCTCGTGACGCCGATCCCGCGGCGGCTCGCGATCCCGATCATCGAGTCGCTGCAGTACGACTGCGTCATGCGCGACCACGACATCGACGCGGTCGTCCCGCCGCCCGCGGAGGGGCTGCTGCCGTATCGCACGGCCGTGCGGCTGGCGCTCGAGCGCGAGCGGGAGGGAGAGGTGGAGACGAGCTGGCGCAACGCGCAGGTGCTCGGGGCGCCGAGCGACCCGCTGCCGAGCGATCCCGAGTGGGCGGGTCACACCGTCTACGTCGACGAACGCGAGCTGCGCTCGACGGCACCGGCCGCCGAGGTCTGGCGCGTCATCGAGGGCGTCGGCGGCGAGAACGGGTGGTACTCGTTCCCGCTGCTGTGGGCGATCCGCGGCTGGATCGACAAGCTGTTCGGCGGCGTCGGGCTGCAGCGCGGGCGACGCGACGCCGACGAGCTGCACGTGGGCGACGCCGTGGACTTCTGGCGCGTCGAGGCGATCGACCGGGGTCGGTTCCTGCGGCTCCGCGCCGAGATGCGCGTGCCGGGCCGTGCCTGGCTCGAGCTGTCGACGAACGACGTCGACGGCGGATCCGACTACGGCCAGCGCGCGGTCTTCTTCCCGAAGGGCCTCTCGGGGCGCCTGTACTGGTGGGCGATCGTGCCGTTCCACGATGTCATCTTCTCGGGCATGGCGAACCGCATCACCGCCGAGGCGGAGGCCGCGATGCGGCCCCGCGAACGGAGGAGGTAACGAAACGGTAACGATGCTGCTAGGGTGACGGGCACCGTCGCGCAATGACGCGCGCACGGTGGAAAGGCCCGACGCCCGTGACCCGAACCCTTCGCCGCGCCGTGCGCATCTCCTGCGCGCTCGTCGGCACCGTCGCGACCGCTGCCCTGCTCATCGTCGCCGCGACGCCCACCACCGCCTCGGCCGTCGACGTGTTCGGGGCGCTCCGGCTCCCCGGCGAGGCCGCATTCATCGTCGGCCATCGCGGCGACCGCGCCGAGGCTCCCGAGAACACCATGTCGTCGCTCGAGCTCGCGATGGACGACCTCGCGTTCGTCGAGACCGACGTGCAGCTGAGCCGCGACGGCGTGCCCGTGCTGTTCCACGACACGACGCTCGAGCGGATCACCGGCGACCGGCGCACCGTCGGCGACCTCGACCTCGCCGCGCTCCGGCGGCTCGACGTCGGCGAGTGGTACGGGCGGGAGCACGCGGGGGAGCGGATGCCCACGCTCGACGAGTTCCTCGCCGCACTCGCCGAGCGCGAGACCGCGCGCGCCCTCGTGGAGCTGAAGGCCGACTGGCGCCCCGACGAGGTGCGCCGGGTCGTCGACCTCATCGAGCAGCACCAGCTGCGCGGCCGGGTCGTGCTGCAGAGCTTCAGCCTCGAGACGATGTTCTCCGTGCAGCAGGTGTCGCCGACGACGCCGCGCATCATGCTCATCCGCGAGCTGCCCGCCGACCCGGTGCCGTTGGCCGAGCGGCTCGGGGTGATCGGATTCGGGACCACCGCGGCATCCGTCACCGATGTGCCGGCCGCGCTCGACGCCGCCCACGCGGCCGGCATCGCGGTGCTCTGCTACACGCTGAACTCGCACGAGAAGTGGGAGGAGGTGAGCGCGCTCGGCGTCGACGGCATCATCACCGACCAGCCGAGCGAGCTCGACGAGTGGCTCGCGGTCACCGCGCCCGGCACCTGACCGGGCGCGGCCGGCGCGTCAACCCAGGTCGAGCCCGAGGCGCTCGGCTGCGGCACGGAACTCGTCGTGCATGCGGTCGGAGAACAGCACGAACCGCACGAGGGCGGGTGCGGCATCCGCGCCGGCCGTGGTCTCGAGCGCGACGAGCGCGGCGTCGTCGGCCGGCCAGCCGTAGATGCCGGCCGAGATGGCCGGGAAGGCGACGGATGCCGCGCCGAGCTCGTGCGCGACGCGCGCCGAGTTGCGGTACGCCGACGCCAGCAGGAGGCGCCGGGCGTCGGCCTCGGCACCCGGTCCGGGCCAGACCGGACCCACCGCGTGCACCACCCAGCGCGCGGCGAGCCGGCCCGCGCCCGTGGCCACGGCGTCGCCCGTCGGCAGGCCGTCGGGGAGCACGGTCGCCCGCAGCGCGCGGCACTCCGCGAGGATCTCGGGTCCGCCGGCCCGGTGGATGGCACCGTCGACGCCCCCGCCGCCGAGCAGGCTGGAGTTGGCGGCGTTCACGATCGCGTCGACGCGCTCGGCGGTGATGTCTCCCATGACGAGCTCGATCCGAGGCATCAGCGGCTCCTTCCTCGAGGTGCGGGCGGGATCCACCGGCCCGGGTCCAGGACCCGGGCGACCGTGCGGACGTCGTCGGGCCCGGTGCGGCAGCAGCCGCCGATGAGCGCGGCGCCCGCCTCGCGCCACTCGCGCACGAGGGCTTCGGGGAATGCGCCGTTGCCGTGCCAGGTGCGGGACGCGCCATCCCATCGCTCGCCGCTGTTCGGGTAGACGACGATCGGCTTCGACGTGGCCGAGCGCGCGGCGACGATCGCGTCGGTCACCTCGTCGGGTGCGCAGCAGTTGACGCCCACCGCGAGCACGTCGTCGCTCGCAGCCGCCAGCGCGAGCGCCTCGGCGATCGGCTCGCCGCTGCGCAGCCGCCCGTCGGCGGGCGTGACGGACACCCATGCGGGCACGCCGACGCCGTCGAGCTCGGCGACGGTCGCCTCCACCTCTGCCAGCGTCGCCACGGTCTCGACCGCGAGCAGGTCGGGCGCGGCGTCGGCGAGCACGCGCAGGCGGTCGTGGTGCCAGACTCGCAGCTCGGCGACCCCGAGCCCGAGGTCGCGGTACTCCGAGCCGTCGCCGAGCGTCGCGCCGTAGGGGCCGACGGATGCCGCGACGAATCCGTGCCCCGCCTCGTCGCAGGCGCGGCGGGCGAGCTCGACGCTGCGGGCGAGCATCGCGTCCGTCGTGGCGCGACCGAGGCCGGCCCGGGCGAAGCCGTCATGGGAGACCTGGTAGGACGCCGAGATCACGACGTCGGCGCCGGCGGCGAGGTACTCGCGGTGCACGTCGAGCACGAGCTCGGGGCGGTCGGCGAGCACGGCGGCGCTCCAGAGCGCGGACGACACGTCGGCGCCGCGCTCGGCGAGGCGCGTGCCGAGGCCGCCGTCGAGCACGAGCGGCCCGTCGGCGAGGGCGTCGGCCGGCGTTCGACGCGGCATCCGCTCGACTACCCCCGGTTGTTCGAGAGCTCGAAGATGCGCAGCAGCTCGGCGACGGCCGCGTCGCGCTGCTCGCCGCCCGCCTCGTACATCTCGGTCACGTGCGTGCGGAGGTGGTTCTCGACGAGGAGCTTGTTCAGGGACCCGAGCGACTTCTGCACGGCCAAGGACAGCGTGATGATGTCGACGCAGTAGTCGTCGTTCTCGATCATCTTCTCGATGCCGCGCAGCTGGCCCTCGATGATCTTGGTGCGGTGCAGGGCGCGCTTCTTGATGTCATCGATCACCCGAACAGGATACCTCGCGTGCGCCATATACCCCCTGTGGGTACGCGGGGAGGCAGCCCCCGATCCGGAGGAGTCCGATCCACCTGAGCACGCCCGCGGGGCGCTACCGTAGGCACATGCTGGGACCCCTCGCCAGGGCCGCCGCCGCGGCCGCCGTCGCCGCCGTGCTCGTGGCGGCTCCCGCCCTCGGGGCGTCGGCCGCGACGCGGGCGACGGCCCCGGGCGGCACGTCGACCACGGCGCCCGCGGCCCACGCCGCACGCGGCGACGCGGCATCCGCGCCCGTGGCCGCCGTGCCCATGGACGTCGACGACTTCACGTTCGCGTCCTTCGACGCGGTGTTCGAGCTGAGCCGCGACGCGGCGAAGCGGTCGGAGCTCCTCACGACCGAGACGCTCGTCGCGGTGTTCCCCGAGTTCGACCAGAACCGCGGCATCCGACGGGCGATCCCGCTCGACTACGACGGGCACCCCACCGACATCCGGGTCGAATCCGTGACCGACGAGGACGGCACGCCGCGCTCCTACGAGGTCGCCGAGGACGAGAACGGCGAGTTCCTGCTCATCACGATCGCGGCCGACGACTACGTGCATGGCGAGCAGACCTATGTGATCCGCTACCACCAGCAGAACGTCACGCTCCAGCCCGACGACGCCCCGATCGACGAGTTCTACTGGGACGTCAACGGCACCGGATGGGCGCAGCCGTTCGGGCGGGTGCGCGCCGAGGTGCGGATGTCGCCCGACGTGGCCGCCGGGATGAACGGCGACGCCGCGTGCTACCGCGGCTGGTCCGGCTCGGGCACCGCGTGCGAGTCGCTCACGACGACCGACGACGACCCGCCCGTCGTGATCGCCGAGGCGGCATCGCTCGGCCCGTACGAGAACCTCACGGTCGCGATCGGCTTCGAGCAGGGCACGTTCGCGCCGCGCGACGACTCGTTCGGGGCCTCGCCCGCGGCGATCGCGGGCGCCGTCGCGGCGGGGCTCACCGGACTCGCGCTCCTGGCCGCCATCGTGCTGCGCGCCACGCGCTGGCGCAGCCACGCCGGACGCGGCACGATCATCGCCCAGTACGAGCCGCCCGAGGGCGTGAGCGCCATGGTCGCCGCCGACCTCGTGAAGCACCCCGAGAAGGGCGTCACGGCCACGATCCTCGAGCGCGCCGTCGCGGGCGAGTTGCGCGTCGTCGAGACCGGGCGCAAGAAGTACGCCGTGGAGTTCGTCGGCGGCGAGCCGGGAGACGCGCACGCGCGCTCCGTCGTCTCCGCGCTGTTCCGCGGCGGCCCGGTCCCGGGTGCCACCAGACAGCTGAAGTCGAGCGACACCGCGCTCGGGCGGCGGCTCCTGTCCATCCGCCAGTCCGTCGCGAAGGGCATCGTGCGCTCCGGCCTGCGGCGCAAGCCCGATCCCGGACTGCGAGCCCTCCTCGCCCTGGGCGCGATCGCCGCTGCCACGCTCAGCGTGGTGCTCGGCATCTTCGCAATCGACGACCGCCGGGGCGGAGCGTGGCCGGCGATCCTCTTCATCCTCGCGATCGTGGCCGCGCTCGCGACCGTCGTGCTCGTCGGCAACGTGCGGCCGTTGACCGAGCGCGGCCGGGAGTTCCGCGACCACCTCGAGGGCCTGCGGCTCTACATCCGACTCGCCGAGGCCGACCGGCTGCGCGTGCTGCAGAGCCCGAGCGGCGCGCTCCGCGTCGAGCGGCCGCCCGCGGGGTCCCTCACGGCGGCGTCGGCGACACGTGCGTCGACGGATGCCGGGACGGCGACCGTGACCGCCACGGCCGCCCCGCGGCTCGACCCCGCCGTCGTGCTCAAGCTCAACGAGCGGCTGCTGCCGTATGCCGTGCTGTTCGGACTCGAGCGGGAGTGGAGCCGCGTGCTCGCGGACCTGTACGAGGCGCGCGGCGAGGAGCCGACGTGGTATTCGGGTCGGAGCGGCTTCGACGCGGGGTCCTTCGGCATCGCGGTGTCGTCCTTCTCGTCGGCATCGAGCACGTCGTGGTCGGGCTCGAGCTCGAGCTCGTCGTCGAGCGGCTCGTCGGGCGGCGGATCGTCGGGCGGCGGCGGTGGCGGCGGAGGTGGCGGCGGCGTCTGAACCGGGCGGGCGACGGAGCGGCGTCAGGCCTCGTCCGCGGCTGAGCGCTCGTCGCGGAGGTCGACGTGGCGTTCGGCGTCGATGCCCGGCACCTCGTCCTCGAGGCTGTCGTCGAGCCCGCGATGATCGTCGTCGGGGGCGAGTTCGTCCTCGTCGAACTCGGTGTCCTGCGCGACGGTGAATTCGTCGTCGGGCGACGCGGCGCCCGACCCAGCGAGAGCGTCCATGGTCGAAGCATAGGCCGACTCCGGCCGACCCGCACGGTGCGGATCGGCGTCACGTCGCGCCCTCCGCGTTCCTGCGGCTAGAATGGCATGGCGCCCGACGAATCCGTTCTTCGGCCGACCGCGTGAGCCCGGCTCGCGTGCTGCTCGGTTCGGGATTCGGCGTACGGCATGCGGCATCCGAGACGTCACGAGCGGCTCGAGCACCGCGGCGGTGTCGAGGGAGCGACCACACGGTCGCGCCGGGGGGCGACCTGACAACGGGAGACCGGCCGGAACGGGAGGACCATGGCCCAGACGAGGCAGCGCCAGCGCACGCGATCGCGCGACGACGACGCACCCATCATCCCGATCCTCGCCCGCAAGGTGCGCGAGGTCGAGACGAAGGCGCAGAAGGGCAAGCTCGGCCCGACCAACCGCACGAAGTTCCAGGTCATCGCGCTCCTCATGCGCGAGGAGCGTGCGCGGGTGAAGGCCGACCCCGACGTCGCCGACGCCGCGCGGGCCGAGCTCCTGAAGCGGCTCGACGGCATCGCGCAGATCCTCGCGAAGACGGCCGCCCGCGACACGAGCCTCATCGCACTCCTCGAGCCCGACGCGTCGATCTCCACCGTCGCCCAGCGCTTCCGGCGCGACTGGCTCCTCGAGTCCGGCGCCGACCTCAGCCCCGACGAGCTCATCATCACGCGCGAGTCGACGCCCGCACCCGAACTCGCCGAGAACCAGGTCATCCCGGCCTCCGTGCGCTCGCGCCAGCTCGCCAACCCGTTCCTCGCGCCCGACTTCTCCCGCCCCGCCGCCCCGGTCGTTCCCGTCCGCCGCCTCGCGAACTGGGAGCTCCTCGGCCCGCTGTTCAAGTCGTTCGAGCTCGGCTCGGGCGGCCAGGCCGCGAGCATGGACCTGCCCGAGGCGCCGAAGGTCGACCGGCTCTCGCCGCGCGGCCTCGAGCTCATGAAGCACCAGATCCGCTTCATCGAGGCCGCTCGCGAGGGGCACCGCACGTTCCTGCTCGCCGACGAGCCGGGCCTCGGCAAGACCGCGCAGTCGGTGCTCGCGGCATCCGTCGCCGACGCCTACCCGCTGCTCGCCGTCGTGCCGAACGTCGTGAAGATGAACTGGGCCCGCGAGGTCGAGCGCTGGACTCCGCACCGCCGCGCGACGGTCATCCACGGCGACGGCGACTCGCTCGACGCGTTCGCCGACGTCGTCGTGGTCAACTACGACGTGCTCGACCGCCACATGGCGTGGCTGTCCACCCTGGGCTTCAAGGGCATGGTCGTCGACGAGGCGCACTTCATCAAGAACCTCACGTCGCAGCGCTCCCGCAACGTGCTCGCGCTGGCCGACCGCATCCGACGCACCACGCCGGGCGGCGATCCGCTGCTGCTCGCGCTCACGGGGACGCCGCTCATCAACGACGTCGACGACTTCCGCGCGATCTGGCAGTTCCTCGGCTGGATCCAGGGCGACAAGCCGTCGCCCGCCCTGCTCGGGCGCCTCGAGGAGACCGGCCTCACGCCGGCCGACCACGGCTTCTACACCGAGGCGCGCCGCACCGTGATCGACCTCGGCATCGTGCGTCGCCGAAAGGTCGACGTCGCCGCCGACCTGCCCGACAAGCGCATCGCCGACCTGCCGGTCGAACTCGACGACGAGCTGGGCCGCTCCGTGCGGGCCGCCGAGCGCGAGCTCGGCAACCGACTCGTCGGCCGGTTCCGTGCGCTCGTCGAGTCGCGCAACCTGCGCATCGGCGACCTCGACGAGGACCAGCGCGACCAGTTCATCCGCGCCGTCGCGAGTGCCGAGCTCGAGGAGTCGAAGTCGGCGAAGTCGGGCGAGAACGTCTTCACGATGGTGCGCCGCATCGGCCAGGCGAAGGCGGGCCTCGCGGCCGACTACGCCGCGCAGCTCGCGCGCTCGGTCGGCAAGGTCGTCTTCTTCGCCAAGCACATCGACGTGATGGACCAGGCCGAGGCCGCGCTCGCGGCGCGCGAGCTCCGCACGGTGTCGCTGCGCGGCGACCAGACCGCGTTCCAGCGCCAGGCGGCCATCGACGCCTTCAACAAGGACCCCGAGGTCGCCGTCGCGGTCTGCTCGCTCACCGCGGCGGGCGTCGGCGTCAACCTGCAGGCCGCGTCGAACGTCGTGCTCGCCGAGCTCAGCTGGACCGCCGCCGAGCAGACGCAGGCCATCGACCGGGTGCACCGCATCGGCCAGGACGAGCCCGTCACCGCGTGGCGCATCATCGCCGCGCACACGATCGACGCGCGCATCGCCGAGCTCATCGACTCGAAGCAGGGCCTCGCCGCCCGGGCCCTCGACGGCAGCGACGTCGAGCCGGGCTCGGCCGACTCGGTGCAGCTCGACGCGCTCCAGCACCTGCTGCGCGCCGCCCTCGACGGCGCGCTGTAGACCCCGGCGCGCTATAGACTGCGGCAAGTCGAAACGCCCCGACGCCGTGGCATCCGGCACCGCCATGTCGAACGAGTACCTGGGAGTCCCGCACACATGAAGATCGGTCTGCTCACGAGTGGGGGCGACTGCCCCGGCCTGAACGCGGTCATCCGCGGCGCCGTGCTGAAGGGCGTCATCTCCCACGACACCGAGTTCGTCGGGTTCCGCAACGGCTGGCGCGGCGTCGTCGAGCGCGACATCATCCCGATCACGCGGCACGACGTGCGCGGCCTCGCGAAGACGGGCGGCACGATCCTCGGCTCGAGCCGCACCAACCCCTTCGAGGGCGAGGGCGGCGGCCCCGAGAACATCCAGCGGATGCTCGACGATGAGGGCATCGACGCGATCATCGCGATCGGCGGCGAAGGCACCCTCACGGCCGCCCGTCGACTGCACGACGAGGGCGGCATCAACGTGCTCGGCGTGCCGAAGACCATCGACAACGACCTCGCCGCCACCGACTACTCGTTCGGCTTCGACACGGCCGTGCAGATCGCGACCGAGGCCATCGACCGCCTGCGCACCACGGCCGACTCGCACGGCCGCTGCATGGTGCTCGAGGTCATGGGCCGCCACGTCGGCTGGATCGCACTGCACTCGGGCATGGCGGGCGGCGCACACGCGATCCTCATCCCCGAGCAGCCGCAGTCCATCGAGCAGATCTGCGAGTGGGTCGAGTCGGTGCGCGACCGCGGCCGAGCGCCGCTCGTCGTCGTGGCCGAGGGCTTCACGCTGCCCGGCATGACCGAGGCGCACTCGCACAAGGGCCTCGACGCCTTCAACCGCCCGCGGCTCGGCGGCATCGCCGACGTGCTCGCCCCCCTCATCGAGGAGCGCACGGGCATCGAGTCCCGCTCGACCGTGCTCGGCCACATCCAGCGCGGCGGCGAGCCCACCGCGTACGACCGCGTGCTCGCGACGCGCCTCGGCATGGCCGCCATCGAGGCCGCGTACGCGCACGCCTGGGGGTCGATGGTGACGCTCCGCGGCACCGACATCAAGACCGTGTCGATCGCCGAGGCGACCGGCAGCCTCAACCGCGTCCCGCAGGACCGGTACGACGAGGCGAAGATCCTCTTCGGCTGACCCTTCGACGAGCTCAGGGACCACGGATGCCGCTGCCCCAGGTCTGCGTCTGCTACCTCGTCCGCGAGCACGGCGGCGTCGCGCAGGTGCTCCTCGGGCGCAAGAAGCACGGACTCGGCCAGGGCTACTTCGTGGGCCTCGGCGGCAAGCTCGAGCCGGGCGAGTCGGCCGTCGACGCGGCCGTGCGCGAGGTGTTCGAGGAGTCGGGTGTCGACGTCGCGGCATCCGACCTCGAACCGCGCGGCCTGCTGACGTACCACTTCCCGCACCGGGAGGCGTGGAGCCAGGAGTCGAGCGTGTTCGTCTGCCGCACGTGGACGGGCGAGCCGTCGGGATCGGACGAGCTCGACCCAGAGTGGTTCGCCCTCGACGAGGTGCCGTTCGACGAGATGTGGGACGACGCGCGACGCTGGCTGCCCGAGGTGCTCGCCGGCGGCCGCGTGCGTCGCACCTTCGTGTTCGGTGAGGATCTCGCGACCGTGGTGGCTGAGCCCGAGTCGGTCGCGTAGTATCGTCGGGGCACGGCGCTCGCCGGATCCGCAACCAACGTCCCCTGAACATTCGGTGAATCGCACCGAGACAGAGAAAGACGCCGGTGGAAACCCTCCTCATCGTCGTGCTGGTCATCGCACTGGCGCTCTTCTTCGACTTCACGAACGGCTTCCACGACACGGCCAACGCGATGGCGACGCCCATCGCCACGGGAGCGCTCCGCCCGAAGGTCGCCGTCACGATCGCCGCCATCCTCAACCTCATCGGCGCGTTCCTGTCCACCGAGGTGGCCAAGACCATCTCGGGCGGCATCATCAAGGAGGGCGACGGGGGCGTGCTCATCACGCCCGAGCTGATCTTCGCCGGCCTCATCGGCGCCATCGTGTGGAACATGGTCACCTGGCTCCTCGGCCTGCCGTCGTCGTCGAGCCACGCGCTCTTCGGCGGCCTCATCGGCTCGGCGCTCGTCGGCTTCGGCGTGGCCGCGATCGACTTCAGCGTGGTGCTCTCGAAGATCATCCTGCCGGCCGTGCTCGCGCCGCTGACCGCGGGCGTCGTCGCGTACACCGCCACGAAGCTCGCGTACTCGATCACCCGACGCTACGACGGCAAACCCGACGGCCGCGACGGGTTCCGGCACGCGCAGATCTTCTCGAGCTCGCTCGTCGCGCTCGCCCACGGCACCAACGACGCGCAGAAGACCATGGGCGTCATCACGCTCACGCTCATCTCGGTGGGCCTCCAGCCCGTCGGAACCGGCCCCGAGTTCTGGGTCATCGTGGTCTGCGCGATCGCCATCGCGCTCGGCACGTACATGGGCGGATGGCGCATCATCAAGACGCTCGGCACGGGCCTCACCGACGTGAAGCCCGCGCAGGGCTTCGCCGCCGAGACCTCCACCGCGGCCACGATCCTCGCCTCGACGCACCTCGGCTTCGCGCTCTCGACGACGCAGGTCGCCTCGGGCTCCGTCGTGGGCTCGGGCCTCGGCCGACGTGGCTCGAAGGTGCGGTGGCGCACCGCCGGCCGCATCGGCGTGGGCTGGCTCCTGACGCTCCCGGCCGCCGGCGCCGTCGGCGCACTCGCCGCCCTGGTCGCCCAGCTCGGCGTCGTCGGCATCATCATCGACACCATCGCCGGCGTCGTGGTCATCGCGGGCATCTTCCTGTGGTCGCGGCGCAGCGAGGTCTCGCACCAGAACGTGGTCAGCGAGGTCGCGGACTCGGGCCGGGCCGTGAAGATCAAGCGCAACCCGAAGCCGAAGAAGCAGGTGACCCGATGATCGACTGGGGCGCATTCGTCATCGTGTTCCTCGCGGCGTTCCTCGGCGCGACGATCGTCGTGAGCACGTACGCGCTCGGCATCCGGCTGCTGACGATCTCGGGTCGCACGCCGATCGTGACGCCGGCGGAGTTCACCGACGCCATCACGGTCATCTCGCCGGCCGAGGCGAAGGCCGCAGCCAAGCGCGCCGCGAAGGCGGCGAAGAAGAGCCCGCTCACCGACGGCCAGAAGCGGGCGGCGTTCGTCGGCGCCTGGACGTGCTTCGTGCTGAGCGCCCTCGCCGTGCTCGTCGGCATCTTCCTCATCGTGCCGGCGCTGCACCGGTTCCTCGGCATCGCCTGACCGGGCGCATCGCCCGACCGGGCGCCATCGCCCGACCGGGCGCCATCGCCCGACCGGGCGTCGCCCCACCACCGGTTCGGGGGGATAGCCCCATACTGCGGCGTGCGCGGCATCCGTAGCGTGGAAGCACACCCACGAACAGGAGATCACCACCATGACCACCGCAGCTCCCACCTCGTCGCAGCAGGCGCCGTTCGGCGAGCCGAACCCCTACGCGACCCCCGCCGCATCCGTGGCCGAGTCGCGCGGATTCAGCGTCGCGAGCCTCGTGCTCGGCCTCGTGTCGATCGTCGCGAGCTCCACGTTCTTCGTGCCGATCATCGGCCTCGTGCTCGGCATCATGGCCCTCAGCCGCGAGCCGAACACGCGCACCATGGCCATCTGGGGCATCGTCCTCAACGCGGTCATGCTGGCCGGCACGATCCTCTTCGCCTTCGGCGCCGCGCTCGTCGGCCTCGCGTTCCTGCCGTTCGCGTTCCTCTGATCGCGTGATCGCGTTCCCGGCGCACCGGGAGCGACGGGCCGCCCCCTGGCTTCGGGGGCGGCCCGTTCGCGTGCCGGCCGGATGCCGCGACCCGCGTCAGGCGTAGAAGCCGCGCAGCAGCGCCTCGGTGCCCTCGAGGTGCTCGGCCATCGCCGCCGCCGCGTCGTCGGGGCTGCCGCGCAGGATCGCGTCGACGATGGCGCGGTGCTGCTGGTCGGAGTGCGCGATGTTCGGCGCCAGCAGGGGGATGCCGTCGAGGAGCTCGTTGACGCGCATCCGCACGTCGGCGAGCAGGGGGATGACGCTCGGCGCCCCGAGCACCTCCGCGATGAGCAGGTGCAGGCGCGAGTCCGCCATGCGGTACTGGTCGCCGCGGGCGGCGCGGCACTCCTCGTAGGCCTGCCAGAGCCGCTCGCGGTCGCCGGCGGCGAGCTCGCTCTCCGCGGCCCGACGCGCCGTGCCGACCTCGATGACCGCGCGCAGCGACAGCGTGTCCTCGAGCCGTGCCTGCGGGTCGGTCGGATCGCGATCGAGCGCCGAGGAGCGCGGCGACGCGGTGGGCAGCTCCTCGGAGACGAAGGTGCCGCCGTAGCGCCCGCGCCGCGACACCACCCACCCGGCCTCGGCGAGCGAGCCGATCGCCTCGCGGACCGTGTCGCGGCTCACGGCGAGCATGCCGGCGAGCTCGCGTTCGGGCGGCAGGCGCTCGCCCGGTCCGATGAGGCCCAGCCGGATCGACTGCAGCAGCCGCTGCACGGTCTCCTCGAATGCGTTCGCCGGGCGCGCGGGCGTGAGCAGCAGGCCGGCGCTCAGCACCTCCGCGGCGCCGTCGACGGGGGCCGCGGCATCCGCCGCCTGCTCGTCGTGCGCGTCGGTTCGCATGCTTCGAGCCTAGAGCGGCGTGACGTAGGCGGAGCTGATGCCGCCGTCGACGAGGAACGTCGAGCCCGTGATGAACGACGCGTCGTCGCTCGCGAGGAACGCGACCGCTGCGGCCAGCTCCTCGGGCTCGGCGAACCGGCCGACGGGGATGTGCACCAGCCGGCGCTGCGCCCGCTCGGGATCCTTCGCGAACAGCTCCTGCAGGAGCGGCGTGTTCACCGGCCCCGGGCAGAGCGCGTTCACTCGGATGCCCTGGCGGGCGAACTGCACGCCGAGCTCCCGGCTCATCGCGAGCACGCCGCCCTTCGAGGCGGTGTACGAGACCTGCGACGTGGCCGACCCCATGACCGCGACGAAGGACGCGGTGTTGATGATCGAGCCGCGGCCCTGCGCGACCATGTGCCGCAGCGCGGCGCGGGAGCAGAGGTAGACCGACTTCAGGTTGACGTCCTGCACCTTCTGCCAGGCGGGCAGCTCGGTGGTCTCGATCGAGTCGTCGTCGGGCGGTGAGATGCCGGCGTTGTTGAACGCGATGTCGACCGACCCGTAGACGCGGGCCGCCTCGTCGAAGAGGTGGTCCACCTGCTCCTGGTCGGTCACGTCGACCCGTACGAACAGGCCGCCCACGAGCTCGGCCGCGGCCGGGCCGGCCGTGGCGTCCATGTCGCCGATGACGACCGTCGCGCCCTCGGCGGCGAGGCGCTTCGCGGTGGCCAGCCCGATGCCGGATGCCCCGCCGGTGATGACGGCGACGCGTCCGGCGAGCCGCTGGGTGAGGTCGATGCGGGCCTGGTCGGTCATGGTGCTCCTTCGTAGGGTTCGGTCGGTCAGTCGACGGCGAGGAAGACGTTCTTCGTCTCGGTGAAGGCGAGCGGCGCGTCGGGTCCGAGCTCCCGGCCGAGGCCCGACTGCTTGAACCCGCCGAAGGGCGTGGCATAGCGCACCGACGAGTGCGAGTTGACGCTGAGATTGCCCGACTCGACGGCGCGGGCCACGCGGATGCCGCGACTCAGGTCACGCGTCCAGATCGAGCCCGAGAGGCCGTACTCGCTCGCGTTCGCGAACCGGATCGCGTCGGCCTCGTCGTCGAACGGGAACACCGACACGACCGGGCCGAAGATCTCCTCGCGCGCCGCGCGCGAGTCCCGTGACGGCGTGAGCACGGTGGGCGCGAACCAGAATCCGGGGCCGCCCGGAGCGCTGCCGCGGAACGCCACGTCGGCGTCGTCGGGCACGAACGAGCGCACGCGCTCGAGGTGCTGGCGGGCGACGAGCGGGCCCATCTCCGTGGTCTCGTCGGCCGGGTCGCCGACCCTCACGCCCGCGACCGCGGGCTCGAGCAGCTCCATGAACCGCTCGTAGACGCTGCGCTCGACGAGGATCCGGCTGCGGGCGCAGCAGTCCTGGCCGGCGTTCTCGAACACGCCGTACGGCGCGGTGGCCGCGGCGCGCTCGAGGTCGGCGTCGGCGAAGACGATGTTCGCGCTCTTGCCGCCGAGCTCGAGGGTCACGCGCTTCACCTGCTCGGCGCAGCCCGCCATGATGTGCTTGCCGACCTCGGTCGAGCCCGTGAAGACCACCTTGCGCACGGCGGGGTTCGTCACGAACCGCTCGCCGACGACCGAGCCCTTGCCGGGCACGACCTGGAACAGGCCCTCGGGCAGGCCCGCCTCGAGGCCGAGCTCGGCGAGCCGCAGGCTCGTGAGCGGCGTCCACTCGGCGGGCTTCAGCACCACGGCGTTGCCGGCCGCGAGCGCCGGGGCGAAGCCCCACGACGCGATGGTCATGGGGAAGTTCCACGGCGTGATGACGCCGACGACGCCGAGCGGCTCCTGGAACGTCACGTCGAGTCCGCCGGCGACCGGGATCTGCCGTCCGAACAGCCGCTCGGGCGCGGCCGAGTAGTACTCGAGCACGTCGCGCACGTGGCCGGCCTCCCAACGGGCCTGCGAGACCGGATGCCCCGAGTTGCGCACCTCGGTGGCGGCGAGCTCCTCCACGGCGCCGTCGACCGCCTCGGCGAAGCGGCGCAGCATCCGCGCACGCTCGACCGGGGCGAGCGCGGCCCAGTCGCGCTGCGCGGCCGCAGCCCCGGCGATCGCGGCATCCGTCTCGTCGATCGTCGCGGACGTGACCGTCGCGACGACCTGCTCGTCGGCGGGGTTCACGATCGTGTGGCTCACGCGATGCTCCTTCTCGTGCGGTGCGTGCGAGCGGCCTCGACGAGGCCGGCGAACAGGCGGCGGTCGGCGGCATTCTGCTCGGGATGCCACTGCACGCCCAGGCCGAACGGCACCGCCTCGAGCTCGACCGCCTCGATGACGCCGTCCTCGCTGCGGGCCGTGACCGTCAGGCCGTCGGCCACGACGTCGAGGGCCTGGTGGTGGTAGTAGTGCACGGGCAGCGTGCCGGCCTCGTCGCCGAGCACGGCCGCGAGCCGGGATCCGGGATCGATCGTCACCTCGCCTTCGCCGAACACGGCGGGGGAGGGCTGGTAGCGCTCGCTCCCCACGACGTCGGGAAGGTGCTGCACGAGCGTGCCGCCGAGCGCGACGTTGAGCACCTGCGCACCGCGGCAGATGCCGAGGAACGGCAGCTCGGCGGCGATCGCCTCGGTCAGGAGCGCGTCCTCCCAGGCGTCGCGATCGGTGCGCGCCGCGCCGGTGCGCGGGTGCGGCTCCTGCCCGTAGCGGGGGGGGTCGCCGTCGGCCCCGCCCGCGACGATGAGTCCGTCGAGCGACGCGAGCACCGTGCGGGCGATCTCGGGGGAGACGGGCTGCGGCGGCAGCAGCACGGCGATGCCGCCCGCGTCGGTCACCGCATCGAGGTAGGCCTTCGGCAGGAACGACGCCCGCACGTCCCAGACGCCCGTCTGCGCCTGCTCGAGGTAGGTCGTGACGCCGATCAACGGCGCGGATGCCGCCGGCCCCCGTGCCGGGGCATCCGCGCCGTCGCCCCTCCCACTCGTCGTCGCGAAGTCGAGCTCAGAGTCGTTCGAAGCCACGCACGCGCTCCCAGTCGGTGACGGCCGCGTCGAAGGCCGCGAGCTCGACGCGGGCGTTGTTGAGGTAGTGCTCGACGACCTCGTCGCCGAAGGCCTCGCGCGCCACGGCGGATCCGGCGAACAGGTCGGCGGACTCGCGCAGGGTCGCCGGCACGCGCGCGACATCGCTCTCGTAGGCGTTGCCGACGAACAGGTCCTCGGGTTCGAGCTCCTGCTCGATGCCGTGCAGGCCCGCCGCGATGAGGGCGGCCACGGCCAGGTACTGGTTCACGTCGCCGCCGGGCACCCGGTTCTCGACGCGCATCCCGTGGCCGTGGCCGACGACCCGCAGCGCGCACGTGCGGTTGTCGAGACCCCAGGCGATCGCGGTCGGCGCGAACGATCCGGCGACGTAGCGCTTGTAGGAGTTCACGTTGGGCGCCGAGAAGAGCGTGAGCTCCCGCATGGCCGCGAGCTGCCCCGCGAGGAACTGCCGGAAGAGCTTCGACATGCCGTGCGGGGCATCCGTGTCGCTGAAGACTGCGGAGCCGCCCTCGCCGCGCAGGCTGATGTGGATGTGGCAGCTGTTGCCCTCGCGCTCGTCGAACTTCGCCATGTAGGTCAACGCCTTGCCGTGGCGGTCGGCGATCTCCTTCGCGCCGTTCTTGTAGATCGAGTGGTTGTCGCAGGTCGTGAGCGCGGTGTCGTAGCGGAACGCGATCTCCTGCTGCCCGAGGTTGCACTCGCCCTTCACGCCCTCGCAGTACATGCCGGCGCCGTCCATGGCGTTCCGGATGTCGCGGAGCAGGGGCTCCATGCGGGTCGACGCGAGCAGCGCGTAGTCGATGTTGTAGTCGCTCGCGGGGGTGAGCTCGCGGTACCCCTTGCGCCAGGCGTCGCGGTAGGAGTCGTCGAACACGATGAACTCGAGCTCGGTGCCCACGTGCGCGGTGAGGCCGCGCTCGGCGAGCCGCTCGAGCTGCCGCTGCAGGATGCGACGGGGCGACGCCTCGACCGGCGTGCCGTCGAGCCACTGCAGGTCGGCGGTCACGAGCGCCGTCGCCTCGAGCCAGGGCGCGATGCGCAGCGTCGTGAAGTCGGGGATCATCGCCATGTCGCCGTAGCCGCGCTCCCAGCTCGACATCGCGTAGCCGTCGACGGTGTTCATCTCCACGTCGACCGCGAGCAGGTAGTTGCAGCACTCCGCGCCGTGCGCGGCGACGTCCTCGAGGAACAGCCGGGCCGAGACGCGCTTGCCGACGAGGCGGCCCTGCATGTCGGTGAACGCGACGATGACGGTGTCGACGTGGCCGTCGGCGACCGCGTCGCGCAGCTGGTCGAGCGTGAGGTATCCGGTCGGTGCCGACATCCGTGGCTCCTCCTCGAGACGGTGAATGGTCTGCGGTGGCGACCATTACATCACAGCCGCGGGCGGCTCCGACACCGCTTCTTCAGCGTCGGCGTCCCGCGGTCAGCGGATGCCGCGTCGCCGCGCCCCCGAAAAAGGTCTGTACGAGCGACCATTGGGAGCCCTATCATCGGGGCCAACCGCATCGCACCCCCCGCGCCGGCCTCCCATGGCCCGCGCCGATGAGAGCTAGGGAGCCGTCATGGCGAAAGACACCTTGAGAGTCTCGGGAGTGAAGTACACGACCGCCGACTCCGGATACTTCGAGAAGCGAAAGCTCACCCGCGCCGCCGGGGTGTGGGGCCTCTGGGGCCTCGCCGTCGCGGCGGTCATCTCGGGCGACTTCTCCGGCTGGAACTTCGGCATCGACTTCGCAGGCTTCGGCGGCATGCTCATCGCCTTCGTGATCCTCGTGGCGATGTACTACGGCCTGATCTTCTCGATCGGCGAGATGTCGTCGGCCATGCCGCACACGGGCGGCGCGTACTCCTTCTCGCGCGCGGCGATGGGGCCCTGGGGCGGGTTCGTGACGGGCCTCGCCGAGACCATCGAGTACGTCGCGACGACCGCGGTCATCGTGTTCTTCTCGGCCTCCTACGCCGACGCCATCACGAGCGAGCTGCTCGGCTTCTCGATGCCCGGCTGGGTGTGGTGGATCATCCTCTACCTCGTCTTCATCGGCATCAACGCGGCGGGTGCCAACATCTCGTTCAAGTTCGCGATCGTGGTCTCGATCATCTCCATCGCGATCCTGCTGGTCTTCAGCGCGATGGCGATCTTCTCGGGCCAGTTCGCGTGGGACAAGCTGTTCGACATCGCGCCCGACCCCGGCCAGACGGCGTTCCTGCCGCACGGCGTGCTGCCGATCCTGTTCGCGCTGCCGTTCGCGATGTGGTTCTTCCTCGGCATCGAGGAGCTGCCGCTCGCGGCGGAGGAGTCCCACGACCCGGTACGCGACATCCCCCGCGCCGGCCTCATCGCCCGCGGCACGCTCATCGTCACCGGCCTGCTCGTGCTGTTCCTCAATACGGGCGTGGTCGGAGCCGAGGCGACGGGCGTCGCCGCCGAGCCGCTGCTCGACGGGTTCCGCGCGATCGTCGGCGACGAGCTCGCCGCGCTGCTGGCGCTGTTCGCCCTGATCGGCCTGCTCGCGTCGCTGCAGGGCATCATGTTCGCCTACGGACGCAACATGTACTCGCTGTCGCGCGCCGGGTACTACCCGAAGTTCCTCTCGCTCACGGGCAAGCGGCAGACGCCGTGGGTCGCCCTCGTCGCGGGTGCCGTGATCGGCTTCGTCGCCCTCATCGTGCTCGACCTGCTCGCGCAGGCCGACGCCGAGGGCGCCGGTGCGGTCGCCGGCGCGATCGTGCTGAACATCGCGGTGTGGGGCGCGGTGCTCGCCTACCTGCTGCAGATGGTGGCGTTCGTGATCCTGCGGCGCAAGTACCCGAACGCCGAGCGCCCCTACCGCAGCCCGTGGGGCATTCCGGGGGCAGTCGTCGCGGCCGTGATCGCGGCGCTCATCTTCCTGGGCTTCCTGCTCAACCCGACGTTCGTGCCGGCGATCATCGCGATCGGCGTCGTGTACGCGGTCATGCTGCTGGTCTTCGCGCTGTGGGGCCGGCACCGGCTGATCCTGTCGCCCGAGGAGGAGTACGCGGTCTCGGGCGGCCTGCACGGCAACCCGCAGAAGGAGGGCTACGGCGGCGCGGTCGAGGAGGAGCTGCTCGCCTCCGACGGCGTCGACGGCACCGCCGCGGCGACCGCGGCCGGCGACGTCGACGAGCCCGACCGGGTCTGAGTCGCGGCACGACGGGCGGCGGGACGTGGGGGCGTCCCGCCGCCCGCCGGGCGTGCCGACCGCCACGTCGGCGGGGCGGTAGGCTCGAAGGGTATCCGAGGCGC
>CBFGWW010000006.1:0-32800 GCA_965652625.1 uncultured Agromyces sp. | reverse complement strand
GCGGCCTCGAGGTCGTCGTCGAGGCTGCGCTGCGAGCGGAAGTTCGACACGACCCGGGAGGGATCGCGCACCACGAAGCCCGCCACCCACAGCTTCGAGGACTCCATGTCCTCGTCGTTCATGCCCGTGTTGCCGATGTGCGGCGCGGTCATCATCACGATCTGGCCGGCGTACGACGGGTCGGTCAGCGTCTCCTGGTAGCCCGTCATGCCGGTCGCGAAGACCGCCTCGCCGAGCGTGACGCCGCGGGCGCCGTAGGCGCGTCCCTCGTACCGCCGTCCGTCCTCGAGCACGAGCACGGCGGGGTCGTTCGTGCGGGTCAGGGTCTCAGTCATCCGAGGCCTCGCTCTCCTGTTGCTGGTCCGGCCGCGTCGCGGCGTGCGCGGCGGCGATGTCGTTGACGGCGGCGATGATGCGCGCCGAGTCGCCCGGATACCGGGCCCTGAGGTAGCTGTCGACGTGCGGGGCCTCGACCTCGGGATCGGCCGCGTGCGCGATCCACGTGACCGCGACGAGCCCCTCGGGCTCGACGCCCCGGTCGATGGCGTAGGTGGCCTCACCGGCGGCGACCATGCGATCGGCGGGCACCCAGGTCGGCGGCTCCCCCGCGATCCGGAGCACCAGCCCGTCGGGCGACACCTCGATGCGGGCGGCGCCGCGGAACGCGAGCCCCCGCACGGCGAGCCGCTCGAGGGGCTGCCCCACGGGAGTGGTCGCGACGTAGAGCACCTCGGTCTCGAGCGTCGGCGCGGGCAGCGGGGCCGGAACGGGGTACGCCGAGAGCGTCTCGTCGCGCGCGGTGCGCCGCCGCCACGAGCGGATCATGAGCCACGCGACGACGGCGATGATCGCGACCGCGATCAGGGCGCCGAGCAACTCACCCACGCGCGACCTCCCGCTCGGCGGCGAGCTCCGCGACCTCGTCGGCCGGGCGAACGGCGCCGTCGAGCACGGTGGCGTTGCCCGCGTGGAACGTGGCGACCACGCGGCCCGGCAGCCGGCGCCCCAGGTACGGCGAGTTCACGCTGCGCCCGGCGAGGCGGTCGAGGCCGAACTCGGATGCCGCGGCCGGGTCGTAGAGCACGACCTCCGCGGGCGCGCCGGCGGCGATGGCCTGCCCGTGGCCGGCGAGCCGCCCGATGCGGGCCGGCGTCGCCGAGAGGACGCGCGCGACATCCGACCAACCGAGCAGGCCGTTCTCGACCACCGCGGCGTGCACGACCGACAGCGCCGACTCGAGGCCGACCATGCCGTTCGCGGCCGCGTCCCACTCGCTCTCCTTGGCCTCGACCGGGTGCGGCGCGTGGTCGGTGGCGACGATGTCGATGGTGCCGTCGGCGAGCGCGGCGCGCAGCGCCTCGACGTCCTCGGCGCGGCGGAGCGGCGGGTTCACCTTGTAGCGCGGGTCGTAGCTCGACACGAGCTCCTCGGTGAGCAGCAGGTGGTGCGGGGTGACCTCGGCCGTGACGTCGATGCCGCGGGCCTTCGCCCAGCGGATGACCTCGACCGATCCGGCGGTGGAGACGTGGCAGACGTGCAGGCGGCTGCCGACGTGCTCGGCGAGCAGCACGTCGCGAGCGATGATCGACTCCTCGGCGACGGCGGGCCAGCCGGCGAGGCCGAGCTCGCCCGAGAGGGCGCCCTCGTTCATCTGAGCGCCCTGCGTGAGGCGCGGCTCCTGCGCGTGCTGGGCGATGACGCCGTCGAAGGCCTTCACGTACTCGAGCGCCCGGCGCATGAGCAGCGGGTCGGACACGCAGAAGCCGTCGTCGCTGAACACGCGCACGTTCGCGCGGGAGCGCGCCATGGCACCGAGCTCGGCGAGCTGCTCGCCCTTGAGGCCGACGGTGACCGCGCCGATGGGCTGCACGGTGGCGTAGCCCGCGGCGCGGCCGAGGCTCGCCTCCTGCTCGACGACGCCGGCCGTGTCGGCGACCGGGAAGGTGTTCGCCATGGCGAAGACCGCGGTGAACCCGCCCGCCGCGGCCGCCTGCGTGCCCGTGAGCACGGTCTCGCTCTGCTCGTAGCCGGGCTCGCGCAGGTGCGTGTGCAGGTCGACGAGGCCCGGGAGGGCGAGGAGCCCGTCGGCGTCGACGACCGTCGCGCCCGCGGCATCCGCGATGCCGCCGACCTCGGCGACCACGCCGTCGGCGAGCAGCAGGTCGGCGCGCTCGCCCGTGGGCAGCATCGCGCCCGTGATGAGGAATCGCTCGGTCATCAGGCCTCACCCCGTTCGCCGGACAGCAGGAGGTAGAGGGCGGCCATTCTCACTGATACTCCGTTCGCGACCTGCTCGCGCACCGTCGACTGCGCCGAATCGGCGACACGGGCGGCGATCTCCAGCCCGCGGTTCATCGGGCCGGGGTGCATGACCATCGTAGTCGGGGGCAGCCGGTCGAACCGGGCGTCGTCGAGCCCCCACGTGCGCGCGTACTCGCGGCTGTTCGGGAAGAACGCCGCGTGCATGCGCTCCGCCTGGATGCGGAGCATCATGACGACGTCGGGCTCGCCCGCGAGCGCTGCGTCGAGGTCGTAGCCGACGCGCGCGGGCCAGGCCGCGGTGTCGACCGGTACGAGCGTCGGCGGTGCGACGAGCTCGACCTCGGCGCCGAGCGTCTCGAGCAGCCACACGTTCGAGCGGGCGACCCGCGAGTGCAGGATGTCGCCGACGATGACGACATGCACGCCGTCGAGGTCGCGCCCGCGCGATGCGGCACCGTGCAGCCGGCGCCGGATGGTGAATGCGTCGAGGAGCGCCTGCGTCGGGTGCTCGTGCGTGCCGTCGCCGGCGTTCACGACGCCCGCGTCGATCCATCCGCTCGTGGCGAGCGTCTGCGGTGCGCCCGACGCGTGGTGGCGGATGACGACGCCGTCGGCGCCCATCGCCTGGAGGGTCTGCGCGGTGTCCTTCAGGCTCTCGCCCTTCGAGACGCTCGAGCCCTTCGCGCTGAAGTTGATGACGTCGGCCGAGAGTCGCTTGGCGGCCGCCTCGAACGAGATGCGCGTGCGCGTCGAGTCCTCGAAGAAGAGGTTCACGACCGTCTTGCCGCGCAGGGTCGGCAGCTTCTTCATCTCGCGCTCCTGCACGGCCGCCATGTCCTCGGCGATGTCGAGCAGCGCGATGGCCTCGTCACGGGCGAGGTCCTTCGTGGAGAGCAGGTGGCGCATCAGCCCTCTCCCCCGTCGATGGTGACGGCGTCGTCGCCGTCGATCTCGGCGAGGTGCACGTTGATGCGCTCGCGTGCCGAGCTCGGCAGGTTCTTGCCCACGAAGTCCGCGCGGATGGGGAACTCGCGGTGGCCCCGGTCGACGAGCACGGCGAGCCGCACGGCCTTCGCCCGGCCGAGGTCGGCGAGCGCGTCGAACGCGGCGCGGATGGTGCGGCCCGAGTAGAGCACGTCGTCGACGAGCACGACGGTGGCCCCGTCGATGCCGCCGGCGGGCACCGAGGTGGGCTGCGGCGCGCGCACCGGATGCCGGTCGAGGTCGTCGCGGTACATGGTCACGTCGAGCGCGCCGGCCGGCACGTCGGATGCCGCGATGCGGCCGATGATCGCCGCGAGGCGCTCGGCGAGCACGACGCCGCGAGTGGGGATGCCGAGGAGGACGAGCCGTTCGGCTCCGCGATTGGATTCGAGGATCTCGTGGGCGATGCGAGTGATCGCCCGATCGATGTCAGCCTGCTGCAGCACGGTGCGCACAGCCATGCGGACTCCCTTCTCCGCCTCACAGGACGGGCTTCAAGGTTGCCTTCCCCGAGAGCCTACCAGCCGGGAGATGGCCGCTCGCGCGTCCCGGGCGTAGCATCGGCCCCGGCGGGCAGCGCCGCCCGCCCCGACGACGGGAGACGACCATGGCCGGCAGCGGCACCACCGAGGACCCGTGGCAGCTGACGACGGCTCCCGGCACGTCGTCGTACACCATGTACCGCGACGAGTCGGCCGATCCGCCGGCGCTGGTCTGCGTCGTCGGATCGACGACGCTGAAGTACCACCTGTCGGCGATCGACGACCTCGCGGCGTGGCTGCGCGAGCAGGGCGACTGGGTGCCGCTCGGCGCCGCCGACGAGCAGAAGCCGGCCGCCGAAGGGACGGTCGAGGCGTGGGGTCGGTCGGCGGACAATCCCGTGGGCGGCTGGTACGGCCTCCGCAAGGGCTACCGCGGCCGGTTCGGCATGTACCTGCCGCCCCTGCTCGAGGCGCTCGGCCTGGCGGAGCTCACGCACGACGCGCGCAACAACCGCGTGCGCGCCACCTGATCGGGCCGAGACACGCCGAAGGGCGGGGGGCGCTGGGCCCCGCCCTTCGCGTGTGCGAACGGATGCCCGTCATCGTGCTGAGCGGACCGGCCCGCGGAGCGCCTTCGAGGCGACCACGAGGGCGGCCGCGATGAGCACGACGTTCTTCAGCACGTACTGGCCGAGCAGGGTGGGCCCGGTCGCGGCGAACAGCTCGCCCGGGAAGAACACGAGCGGCGAGAGGATGCCGACGAACGCGATCGCGAGCATCACGAGGCCGAACCGCGCGAACACGCCCGAGATGAGGGCGAGGCCGGCCACGGTCTCGATGATCGCGGTGAGCACGAGGGCGAGCTGGCCCCCGACGACGCCGAAGGTGAGGACGCCCCAGGTCGCCTCGACGAGCGGCTCGACCGGGCTCACGCCGGGGAAGAACTTCAGCACGCCGAAGGCGACGAACACGGCGCCGAGGGCGACGCGCAGCGCGGGGACGCTCCAGCGCTCGAGGAACGCCTTCAGCGTCGCCTCGAGCGCCGCGAGCCGGTCGAGCACGCCGATGCGCGAGACCGGGACGGGACGGGGACCGATGGGCTGGAGCCCGGGGGTGGTGGCGGGGATCGTGGACATGACGAAGGTGCTCCTTCCAGAGCGTGGATTCGAGTGGGAACGGCTCGCAGCAGTGCGGCGATATCCAGTGAAGCGGTGGAGCCCACCCCGGCGGATCGGGGTTCTCGTGGGAATCCGGAGAGGGTTAACCCTCGATCCGTGCCGGGGTCTCCACGTGGCGATCGCCGCGGAATCGCGCGGGTCCCGCTAGGTTCGGCTCATGCGAGGACACCCATCGCGGATGTGGAGCGTGGTCATCGCCCTGGTCGCAGCGGCGTGGGCGTTCTTCCTGCTGCCACCGCAGCAGGCCGCGTGGTCGGGGGCCGGTTCACCGGCCTGGCTGCGAGCCCTCGACGCGATGCCGGTCTACCAGGGGCTCCGCGAGGCGCTCCCCGCCACCGGATCGTCGGACGCCTACCTCGTGTTCGGGGCCGCGGCATCCGTCTCGTTCGTCCTGCTCTGGTTCGCGACCGGCCCCGTCTTCGCGGCACTCGGCTGGAGCGGCCGCGTGCTCGGCGCGTTGATGCTCGCGGCGGCGCCCATCACCCTGCTGAGCTACCTCAACCACCCGGCGGATGCCCCGGTGCACCTGCTCTGGGGCGCCGAGCTGTTCGCCCTGCTCGCCATCGGCGTGTGGGGCCTCGTCGTCGCGTTCGCCGCGCCCCGGGGTCGCGGCATCCCCGCGTGGGAGCGGATCCTCGTCGGATCGACGCTCGTCGTCATCGTGGTCGCGACCGTCGCGCTGAGCTACTGGCCGCACGGCAGCCTCGTGGGACTCGGGATCGAGGCCGCCGTGCTCGCCGGGCTGGCGCCGCGGTGGGCGGATCCGTCCGAACGGCAGCGGCCCGCGGCATCCGTCGAACGGAACGGAACCCGGCCGGCCGTCTAGGCCTTCGCGTGCGAGATCGCGGCGAGCAGGCCGTTCACGAAGCCGGCCGAGTCGTCGGTCGACAGCACGGTCGCCGCCTCGACGGCCTCGGAGATCGCCACCGGGTCGGGGACCTCGTCGTTGTAGAGGATCTCCCAGACGCCGATCCGCAACAGCGCGCGGTCGACCGCGGGCATGCGCTCGAGGGTCCAGCCGCGCGAGTGCGTCGTGATGAGCTCGTCGATCTCGTCGCGGTGGTCGACGATGCCGTCGACGATCTCGCGGGCGTACAGCCACGACGCCTGGCGCTCGGGCTCGTTCACGGCGCGCTCCGCCTCGGCGGCCAGCACCTGCTCGACGGGCACCTGGCGCATGTCGGCCGAGTACAGCATGTCGAGGGCGCGCTTGCGTGCCTTGGTGCGGGCGCTCACTCGTTCACGCGGCCGAGGTACTCACCGGAGCGGGTGTCGACCTTGACCTTGGTGCCGGTCTCGAGGAAGAGCGGGACCTGGATCTCGTAGCCGGTCTCGACGGTCGCGGGCTTGGTGCCGCCGGTCGAGCGGTCGCCCTGCAGGCCCGGCTCGGTGTAGGTGATCTCGAGCACGACCGACGCGGGCAGATCGATGTAGAGCGGGTTGCCGTTGTTCAGGGCGATGGTCACGGCCTGGTTCTCGAGCATGAAGTTCGCGGCGTCGCCGACGACCGTCGCGGGCACGGTGATCTGGTCGTAGTCGGTCGCGTCCATGAACACGAAGCCGTCGCCGTCGCTGTAGAGGTAGGTGAAGTCGCGGCGGTCGACGTTCTCGATGTCGACCTTGGCGCCCGCGTTGTAGGTGCGGTCGACGACCTTGCCGGTCACGACGTTCTTGAGCTTGGTGCGGACGAACGCGCCGCCCTTGCCGGGCTTGACGTGCTGGAACTCGACGACGCTCCAGAGCTGGCCGTCGATGTTCAGGACGACGCCGTTCTTGATGTCCGCGGTGCTTGCCATGGGTGGGTGTTTCCGATCGATCGTGGGAAGTCAGAGGGCACGTCGGATTCGCGTGCGACTGATCGAGTGTAGTCGACTCAGCCGAGCGACCGCAGGACCCAGTCGACCGCGAGCCGGTAGGAATCGGCGCCGAAGCCGGCGATCACGCCGGTCGCGACGCCCGAGATGACGCTCGTGTGGCGGAACGCCTCACGCGCGTGCGGGTTGGAGAGGTGCACCTCGACGAGCGGCACGCCCGCCGGCTTCAGCTGCGCCGCGGCGTCGCGGAGCGCGTAGCTGTAGTGCGTGAACGCGGCGGGGTTCAGCACCACCGGCAGGCGACGGTCGACGGCCTCGTGGATCCAGCCGATGAGCTCGGCCTCGTCGTCGGTCTGGCGCAGGTCGATCTCGACGCCGTCGGGCACGGATGCCGCGAGGCCCGCGCCGATGTCGGCGAGCGTCTCCGATCCGTACACCTCGGGCTCGCGCGTGCCGAGGCGTCCGAGGTTGGGCCCGTTGAGCACGAGGATCGTCGTCATGCGGAAAGCCTAGCGGCGCGGCATCCGTGGACCTCGCGGGCCCCGAGCCCGTTCAGGACCCGATCTCCTGGTACGCGGCGAACAGCAGCGACTGGTCGGGTGCCTGCATGACGGTCGGCTTGGCGAGGTCGTCGAGCACGATGAACCGGAGCTGCCCGCCGCGCGCCTTCTTGTCGCGCTGCATGGTCGCGAGGAGCGTGTTCCACCGGCCGGCCGGGTAGCTCGTGGGGAGGCCGAGCAGGTCGAGGACGCGCTTGTGGCGGTCGGCGACCTCGTCGGAGAGGCGGCCCGAGAGGCGGCCCAGCTCGGCGGCGAACGCCATGCCGACCGAGATCGCCGCGCCGTGGCGCCACTGGTAGCGCTCGGCGTGCTCGACCGCATGGCCGAGCGTGTGACCGTAGTTGAGGATCTCGCGCAGGCCCTGCTCGGTGAAGTCCTCGGAGACCACGTCGGCCTTCATCCGGATGGCGAGCTCCACGACCCGGCGGAACTCGGGCGACGTCGGGTCGGTCGCGACGTCGGGGTCGGCCTCGATGACGTCGAGGATCTCGGGGTACCGGATGAACCCGGCCTTCACGATCTCGGCGAAGCCGGCCAGGATCTCGTTGCGCGGCAGCGTGTCGAGCAGCTGGAGGTCGCAGAGCACCGCGGCCGGCGCGTGGAAGACGCCGACGAGGTTCTTGCCCTCGTTCGTGTTGATGCCGGTCTTGCCGCCCACGGCCGCGTCCACCATGCCGAGCACGGTGGTGGGCACCTGCACGACCCGCACGCCGCGCAGCCAGGTGCCCGCGACGAACCCGGCGAGGTCGGTGATCGCGCCGCCGCCGAGCCCGACGATCGCGTCGCTGCGCGTGAAGTCCGCCTGCCCGAGGATCTGCCAGCAGAACGCGGCGACCTCGATGCGCTTGCCCGCCTCGGCGTCGGGCACCTCGGCGAGCAGCACCTCGAAGCGGTCGCCGAGCTCTTCGCGCAGCTCGGCCGCACGGGCGCCGAGGGTCGGGGCGTGCACCACGAGCACCTTGCGCACCGACGGGCCGAGCGCGTCGCCGAGCTCCGCGACGACGCCGCGCCCGACGACCACGTCGTAGCCCGCGTCGCCGCCCACCCGGATCGCCGTGCGCGTCTCGCCTGCCGTCATGCTGCTCCTCCGAAGCGCCCGGTGATGTCGTCGACGATGCGTGCGACCGAGCGGCGCGACGTGTCGATGTCCAGGTCGGCGAGCTCGGCGTAGATGGGCTCGCGCTGCTCGAGGATGGCCGTCCAGGCGCCGATCCCGCCGTCCGCGATGAGCGGGCGCTTGCCGCCGGCGAGCCGCGGGCCGACCGCCTCGGGGCTGACGCGCAGCCACACGACCTGCAGGTCGGCCAGGTCGGCGCGTGTGTCAGGGTGCAGCACCGCGCCGCCGCCGAGCGAGATCACGGCCTCCTCGTGCAGCGCCTCGGCGACGACCTCGCGCTCGATGATGCGGAAGTACTCCTCGCCCTCGCGTTCGAAGATCTCCTCGATGGGCCCGTACCGCTCGACGATGCGCTGGTCGGTGTCGATGAAGGGCGCGCCGGCGGATGCCGCGAGCCGATGCCCGACGCGCGACTTGCCGGAGCCCATCGGCCCGATGAGCACGATGGGCAGGCTGACTCGGGCGCCCTCAGACACGATCGGCGGCGGTGTCCGCGGAGGCGATCTCGGTGCGGAGCGCCTCGGGGATGGACGCGAGGTAGGACTCGAGGTTGCGGCGCGTCTCGCCGACGGAGTCGCCCCCGAACTTCTCGAGCACGGCGTTCGCGAGGGTGAGTGCGACCATGGCCTCGGCGACGACGCCCGCGGCGGGCACGGCGCAGACGTCGGAGCGCTGGTGGTGCGCGGGCGCCGCCTCCCCGGTCGCGACGTCGATGGTCGGCAATGCGCGTGGCACGGTCGCGATGGGCTTCATCCCGGCCCGCACGCGCAGCACGGTGCCGGTCGACATGCCGCCCTCCGTGCCGCCCGCGCGGTCGCTGGCGCGCACGATTCGTCCGTCGCTGAGGTGCAGCTCGTCGTGCGCCGCGGAACCGCGCCGGGTCGTGGTGGTGAAGCCGTCGCCCACCTCGACGCCCTTGATCGCCTGGATGCCCATGAGCGCGGCGGCGAGCTGCGCGTCGAGGCGACGGTCCCAGTGCACGTAGGAGCCGAGCCCCGGCGGGACCCCGTAGGCCAGCACCTCGACGACGCCGCCGAGCGTGTCGCCGTCCTTGTGCGCGGAGTCGACCTCCGCCACCATGCGCGCCGAGGTCTCCTCGTCGAAGCAGCGCAGCGGGTCGGCGTCGAGGCGGTCGACGTCGTCGGGCACCGGCAGCGGCCGGTCCTCGGGCACGCGAACCGGACCGATGGCGATCGTGTGCGACACGAGGCGGATGCCGAGCTCCTCGAGGAACCCGCGGGCGACCGCGCCGAGGGCGACGCGCGCCGCGGTCTCGCGGGCACTCGCCCGCTCGAGCACGGGACGGGCCTCGTCGAAGTCGTACTTCTGCATGCCCACGAGGTCGGCGTGACCGGGGCGCGGGCGGGTCAGCGGCGCGCCGCGACCGCGTCCGAGCCGCTCGGGGTCGATGGGCTCGGGGCTCATGACCTCCTGCCACTTCGGCCACTCGGTGTTGCCGATGCGCAGGGCGATCGGGCCGCCCAGCGACTCGCCGTGGCGCACGCCGCCCGAGATCGCGAGTTCGTCCTGCTCGAACTTCATGCGGGCGCCGCGACCGTAGCCGAGCTTGCGGCGCGCGAGGTCGGCGCGGATGGCGTCGAGCGAGACGGGGATACCGGCGGGAAGACCCTCGAGGATCGCGACGAGCTCAGGGCCGTGCGACTCTCCGGCAGTGAGCCAACGGAGCATGGACTCCATCCTTCCACAGCCCGATCAGAGCGAGCGGCGCATGACGTCGAGCACGGCCGCCTCGTCGGGCAGCGCCTGGAACGGGTCCCCCGACGTGAAGATCCGCACCTGCAGCACGGCCTGGTGCAGCAGCATCTCGAGCCCGTGCACGACCGACCCGCCGGCCTCCAGCCACTGCGACACGAGCCGGGTGGGCCACGGCGCATAGGCCACGTCGAACAGCGTCGCGCGGCGCAGGGCGGCGGATGCCTCGACACCCGGGTCCGCGCCGCCGGGCAGCGTGCTCACCACGAGGTCGGCCTCCTCGAGCGTCGCAAGATCGGCGATCGGACGCACCTCGACGGCCAGCCCGAGCCGCGCGCCGAGGTCGACGATCGGCGCGCCCGCCTCGGGCCGCCGCAGCAGCACCTGCACGGTCGCGGCGCCGAGCTCGGCCATGGCCGCGAGGGCGGATGCCGCGGTCGCTCCCCCGCCGACGAGGGCGCCACGGCGGATCCGGTCGCAGCCGGCTTCGCCGAGGGCGCGCACGATGCCGCCGACGTCGGTGTTGAACCCGCGGCGCACCCCGTCGGCGAGCAGGACCGTGTTCGCGGCGTTCGTCAGCGTCGCGAGCTCGTCGACCTCGTCGAGGAGCGGCAGCACGTCCTGCTTGAGCGGCATCGTGAGCGAGAGCCCGCGCCACGACGCGTCGCGCGTGTCGAGGAACGAGCGCAGCCCGGCGCCGTCGAGCTCGATCGCGGTGTACTCCCAGTCGAGCCCGAGCAGGTCGTACGCGGCGCGGTGCAGCGCGGGGCTCTTCGAATGCGCGATCGGCGAGCCCAGCACCGCGAGGCGGCGCCGGTCACTGGCCATAGTCGGGGTGATCCTCGAGCCACTGGTAGAACTGCTCGGCCGCGGCCTCATGCTCCTCGATGGTCGTCGAGAACACGGTCTCGCCGGTCTCGGGGTTCACCGTCACGAAGTACAGCCACGGTCCGTCGGCGGGGTTCAGCGCGGCCTGGATCGCCTCGGCACCGGGGTTGCCGATCGGGCCGGGCGGCAGTCCCGCGTGCACGTAGGTGTTGTAGGGGTTGCTCGCGTCGGCGCGTTCCGCGTCGGTGGTCGTGACGACCGAGTTGTCGCCGGTGCCGTAGTGCACCGTCGAGTCGAACTGCAGCAGCATCCCCTGGTCGAGGCGGTTCTGGATGACCCGCGAGACCTTGGTGAAGTCCTGCGGGAGACCCTCGCGCTGGATGAGCGACGCGATCGTGGCGACGCGGAGCCGGTCGTCGGGTGCGACGCCCGCCTCGTCGTAGGCGGCGAGGCCCTGGGCGACCATCGTCTGCACGACCTCCTGGGCGGTGACGCCGGGGTCGAACGTGTAGGTCGCCGGGAAGAGGAAGCCCTCGACGCTCGCGGCCCCGGCCGGCAGGCCGAGCGCCTGCGGGTCCGCGGCTGCGGCCTCGAGGTCCTCGATGGGGAGCTGCAGCACGGCCGACGCCTCGGCGAGGGCGTCCTTCGCCCAGGTGCCCTCCGTGATGAGCACTGTGTTCTCGAGCTTGTTCGCCGGGTCCATGAGGGCGTCGAGGGCGGCCTGCGCGCTCATCTGTTCGGCGAGCGTGTAGGCGCCGGGGTGGAACTCGGGGTCCGTCGGCTGCTCCAGCAGGAGGTCGTAGAAGGCGTCGTACGAGGCGGTCACGCCGGCGTCGACGAGGTTCTCGGCGACGTCCGAGCCGGTGTCGCCGGCGTGGATCACGAACATGACCTCGCCGGTGCCCGATCCCGTGTAGTCGGCCGCCGGCGTGAACCGCTCGATGACCGCGTTGATGGGACCCTGCAGGAAGAAGAAGGCGCCGACCGCGAGCGCGGCGACGACGAGCAGCCCCACGAGGCATCCCCACGGCCCGCGCCGTCGGGTGCGCGCGTGCTCGGGGTCGTGGTCGTGGTAGTCGGGTGCCGCGGCGGCTCGCCGTTCGGCGCGTGACGGCTTGCGCGGCGTATGGACCTCGGGCTCGGGCTCCTCGAGTGCCCGGCGCTCCGCCTCGCGCGCCTCGCGGCGGGTCATCGGCTGGCCGCCGGCTCGGCCGGCACGCGAGGTCGGGGTGGATCCGGCCGCCGCGCCGCGGGCGGCGTCGGGGGTCTCTCCGGCGAGCAGCGCGTGCCAGTCCGTGGCATCGCCCGGCGCGGATCCGCGCGGCTCGGGGGGAAGGTGGGTCACAGGGGGGACGACCCTTCGTCTGTCGTGACCAGGCGGCCGGGTTCGGTGCCCGACGCCCGTTCCGTGTCGATGGCGTGTTGCAGAATGATAACGGCTGCGACTTGGTCGACGATGGGACGCTGGCTGCGACTCGACCTCCCCGACGCCCGCAGGGCCTGCTGCGCGCTCACGGTCGAGAGCCGTTCGTCGACGAGCCGCACGGCCGCCCCGGCCGCCGCGAGCCGCCCGGCGAAGGCCACCGCGTCGTCGGTCGAGGCCGTCGGCGCACCCGACAGCGAGAGCGGATTGCCCACCACGAGCTCGATCGCGCCGAACTCCTCGGCGAGCTCGAGGATGCGGTGGACGTCGGCGTCGCCGTCGGTGTCGCGCGCGACGGTCTCGACGGGCACGGCGAGCAGCCCGCCGGCGTCGCAGCGGGCGACGCCGATCCGGGCTCGCCCGACGTCGATGCCGAGCCTCGCTCCCGAGCGCATGGGACTACCGGCCGAGCTCGCGCTTCACCGCGTCGAGTGCCGCCGGGATGGCGGACACGTCGCTGCCGCCGCCCTGTGCGAGGTCGGGCTTGCCGCCGCCGCCACCGCCGAGCACCGTGGCCATCGCCTTCGCGAGCGGCCCGGCGTTCGCGCCGGCATCCCGCGCGGCCGGCGAGGTGGCCACGATCGCGACGGGCTTGCCGCCGACGTCGGCCGCGAGCGCCACGACGGATGCCGCGTCGCCGAGCTTCGACCGCACGGCCGTCGCGAGCGAGCGCAGCTCGTCGCCCGAGCCGAGGCGTCCGACCGTCTCGGCCACGAGGAGCACGTCGCCCGTGCGCACCGCGTTCGCGGCGAGGGCGGGGACGCGGTCGCTGAGCGCCCGCGCCTCGAACTGCGCGATCTTCTTCTCGGCGGACTTCAGGCTCGCCACGAGCTCGCCGACGCGGTCGACGAGCAGCTCGGGCCGCGTCTTCAGGCTCGTGCTGAGCTCGTTCACGAGCGCGCGCTCGGCCGCGAACCGCTGGAACGCCTCGCGGCCGACGAGCGACTCGACACGGCGGTTGGACGCGCCGACCGACGACTCGCCGACGATGTTGATCATGCCGATCTCGGAGCTCGAGACGACGTGGGTGCCCGCGCAGAGCTCGCGCGACCACGGTCCACCGATGTCGACCACGCGCACGACGTCGCCGTACTTCTCGCCGAACAGCGCCATGGCGCCGAGCGACTTCGCCTCGTCGAGGGTCATCTCGCGGGTCTGCACCGGCAGGTTGTCGCGGATCGCGTTGTTCGAGATCTCCTCGATCTCGCTGCGCGTCTCGGGCGAGAGGGCGGAGTTCCAGCCGTAGTCGAGGCGCAGGTAGCCGGCCTTGTTGAACGACCCGGACTGGTGCGCGGTGGGGCCGAGCACCTGGCGCAGGGCCGCGTGCACGATGTGGGTGCCGGAGTGGGCCTGCGTCGCACCGCGACGGTAGTCCTCGTCGACGAGCGTGGTGGCGTGCTCGCCGACCCCGACCTCGCCCGACGTGACCTTCACGGTGTGGCTGATGAGGCCCTTCACGGGCTTCTGCACGTCGAGGACCTCGAGCTCGAAGCCGTCGCCGACGATGCGGCCCTGGTCGGGCGCCTGGCCGCCGGATTCCGCGTAGAGCGAGGTCTCGGCGAGGATGACCTCCGCCGTCTGGCCCGCCGTCGCGACGGGCACCGGGTGCCCGTCGACGATGATGCCGAGCACGGTCGACTCGGTCGAGAGCTCGGTGTAGCCGGTGAAGATCGTCTCGCCCCTGGCGCGGAAGTCGCTGTAGACCGACAGGTCGGCGAGCACCTTCTTCTTCGACTTGGCGTCGGCCTTCGCGCGCGTGCGCTGCGCCGTCATGAGCTCGTCGAACGCGCCGCGGTCGACGGAGAGCCCGGCCTCCTCGGCCATCTCGAGCGTGAGCTCGATCGGGAAGCCGTAGGTGTCGTGCAGCAGGAACGCGGTGTCGCCCGCGAGCTCCTGGCGGCCCGACTGCTTGGTCGACGCGACGGCGCCGTCGAGGATCGACGTGCCCGCCGCGAGCGTGCGCAGGAACGTCTCCTCCTCGCCGAGTGCGAGCTGCTCGATGTGCGCGTAGTCGCGCGCGACCTCGGGGTACGCCGCCTTCATCGCGTCACGGGACGCGGCGAAGAGCTCGCGGAACGTCGGCCCCTCGACGCCGAGCAGGCGCATCGCGCGGATGGTGCGGCGCAGCAGCCGGCGCAGGATGTAGCCGCGGCCCTCGTTCGACGGGCTCACGCCGTCGCTCATGAGCATGAGCGCGGAGCGCACGTGGTCGGCGATGACGCGCATCCGCACGTCGTCCTCGTGGTCGGCGCCGTAGCGGTGACCCGAGAGCTCGGAGGCCTTGTCGAGCACCGGACGGACCTGGTCGATCTCGTACATGTTCTCGACGCCCTGCTTGATGAAGGCGACGCGCTCGAGTCCCATGCCGGTGTCGATGTTCTTCTTCGGCAGCTCCTTCACGATGCGGAAGTCGGTCTTCGACTTCACGTCGTCGATGAGGTACTGCATGAACACGAGGTTCCAGATCTCGACGTAGCGGTCGTCGTCGGTGGCGGGGCCGCCGTCGACGCCGTATGCAGGGCCGCGGTCGAAGAAGATCTCCGAGCACGGGCCGGCCGGTCCGGGCTGCCCGGTGTGCCAGTAGTTCGTGTCCTTGTCGAGGCGCTGGATGCGGTCGTCGGGCAGGCCGGCGACCTTCTTCCAGAGCTCGATGGCCTCGTCGTCGTCCTTGTAGACGGTGACCCAGAGGTCCTTCGGCTCGAAGCCGTAGCCACCATCGGCCTCGGGCGTCGTCAGCAGCTCCCAGGCGAGGCCGATCGCCCCCTCCTTGAAGTAGTCGCCGAACGAGAAGTTGCCGTTCATCTGGAAGAACGTGCCGTGCCGGGGGGTCTTTCCGACCTCCTCGATGTCGTTCGTGCGGATGCACTTCTGCACGCTCGTCGCGCGCGGGTACGGCGGCGGCACGAGTCCCGTGAGGTACGGCACGAACGGCACCATGCCGGCCACCGTGAAGAGCAGCGTCGGGTCGTCGGAGACGAGCGAGGCGGAGGGCACGACGGTGTGGCCGCGCGCGGCGAAGAAGTCCAGCCAGCGCTGGCGGATGTCTGCGGTCTGCATGGTTCCGTTCTGGTTCAGCGGCCCGATCGGCCGCGGCGAGTCCTGGGGCCGGCGGTCAGCCGACGGCGGGCCGCTCCTCCTGCGCGCGGAGCTCGGCGTCGCGCTCGTGGTAGCCCTCGGCGATCGCCTTCCCGAATGCGCGGGCCTTCGCGTCGATCGAGGAGAAGAACTCCTGGCCCTGCTTGGTCTGGTTGAGCTGGTGCGCGGCGACGAAGCCGGCCGCGACGCCGATGGCGAACCACACGATGCTCTTCACGAAGTGCTCCTCTGCCCGATGCGTGCCGCGGGAGTCCCGGCTCGGCACTCGATCCAGTCTAGTGGCGTCGGATGCCGCGGCAGCAGGCCGCGCGCCCCGGATCCGCGCCTCCCGGGAACGCGACAGGGGCCGCGGGAGGATCCCCCGCGGCCCCTGTCGGACGGTCTCAGTCGATCAGCGAGCGGCGTAGTACTCGACGACGAGCTGCACGTCACAGGTCACGGGGACCTCGGCGCGCTTGGGGCGACGCGAGAGCGTGGCCTGGAGCTTGTCGAGCTCGACGTCGAGGTAGCCCGGGAGCTTGGGGAGCACGTCGACGTGGCCGCCGGCCGCGGCGACCTGGAACGGCTCGGTGCCCTCGGAGCGCTGCTTGACGCCGATGACCTGGCCCGGCTTCACGCGGAACGAGGGGCGGTCGACGATCTTGCCGTCGACGAGGATGTGGCGGTGCACCACGAACTGGCGGGCCTGCGCGATGGTGCGGGCGAAGCCGGCGCGCAGCACGAGCGCGTCGAGGCGCATCTCGAGCAGCTCGACGAGGTTCTCACCCGTCAGGCCGTCGGTGCGGCGGGCCTCGTTGAACGCGATGCGGAGCTGCTTCTCGCGGATGCCGTACTGGGCGCGGAGGCGCTGCTTCTCGCGGAGGCGCACGGCGTAGTCGGAGTCCTGCTTGCGCTTGGTGCGGCCGTGCTCACCGGGAGCGTACGGGCGCTTCTCCATGTACTTGGCGGCCTTCGGGGTGAGGGCGACGCCGAGCGCCCGGGAGAGGCGGGTCTTGCTACGTGACTGGTTCGACACAAGTGTCCTTTCGGAAGAATCTCAAATGCGATTTCACGGCGCACGGTCGCGCCGGAAGTTCGTGTCAGAGGGATTCGCCAAGGGTGGATCGGCTACAGATCGCACCCGCTCGCCGGTGACCCTCTCGCAGCCGCGCTCGAGGATCTGGCTTCAGGCCAGCGACCACTTTACCACGGGCACCGCCGCTCGCGGCGCGCCGGGCGGCCAGGGCGCGTCAGCGCCCACCCCGCACGATGCGCCGGAGCTTCGCCAGCCGCGCCGAGACCTCGCGCTCGTTGCCGTGCTCGGTGGGCTCGTAGTACGTCGCGCCGCGCAGCTCGGTGGGCAGGTACTCCTGCCCCACGACGCCTATCGGGTCGTCGTGGGGGTAGACGTACCCCTTGCCATGGCCGAGGCGCTTCGCGCCCGGGTAGTGCGCGTCGCGGAGGTGCTTGGGCACGCGCCCCGCGCGACCCTCGCGCACGTCGGCGATCGCGCGGTCGATGCCGAGGTAGGCGGCGTTCGACTTCGGCGCGGTGGCGAGGTGAACGACCGCCTGTGCGAGCGGGATGCGCCCCTCGGGCATGCCGATGTACTGCACGGCGTCGGCCGCGGCGACGGCGACGCCGAGCGCCGTGGGGTCGGCCATCCCGATGTCCTCTGAGGCGAGCACGATGATGCGCCGGGCGATGAACCGCGGGTCCTCGCCGGCCTCGATCATGCGCGCGAGGTAGTGCAGCGCGGCGTCGACGTCGCTGCCGCGCACCGACTTGATGAAGGCGCTGATGACGTCGTAGTGCTCGTCGCCGTTGCGGTCGTAGCGAAGGAGGGCGCGATCCACGGCCCGGGCCACGACCTCGGCGGTGATGACGGGCTTCGGGGGCGCCGCGGCATCCGCCGGCTCGACCTCGTCGTCGTCGGCCGGGTGAGCCTCGGCATCGGTGCCATCGCCGTCGGCGGACGCGGCCTGCGCCGCCGCCTGGCTCGCCGCGACCGATGCCGCCTCGAGGGCCGTGAGCGCACGACGCGCGTCGCCCGAGGCCAGCCGGATGATCGCGGCGCGCGCGTCGGCCTCGAGTTCGACCGCCCCGGCGAGGCCGCGCGGATCGGCGAGCGCGCGATCGACGAGCACGCCGAGGTCGTCGTCGGTGAGGAGTTCGAGCGTGAGCAGGAGCGAGCGCGACAGGAGCGGCGAGATGACCGAGAACGACGGGTTCTCGGTGGTCGCGGCGACGAGGATGACCCACCCGTTCTCGACGCCGGGGAGCAGGGCGTCCTGCTGCGCCTTCGTGAAGCGGTGGATCTCATCGAGGAAGAGCACGGTGGAGAGGCCGTAGAGGTCTCGGGAGGCGCGGGCCTCCTCCATCACCTGCCGCACGTCGCGCACGCCGGCCGTGACGGCGGAGAGCTCGACGAACTTGCGGCCCGACGATCGGGCGATGGCCTGCGCCAGCGTGGTCTTGCCGGTGCCCGGAGGGCCCCACAGGATCACGGACACCGAGCCCGACTCGCCGCTGCGGTCGCCCGCGAGGGCCACGAGCGGCGACCCGGGAGTGAGCAGGTGGCGCTGCCCCGCGACCTCGTCGAGGCTCGTCGGCCGCATGCGCACGGCGAGCGGGGTCGCGCCGGAGCGCAGCCCCGGGCTGGAGTCCACCATGCCGTCCAGCGTAGCCGCGGCATCCGACACGGCCGCCGTGCTGCCGCCGACGCGAGCGTCCGCGCGCGGGGGCGCCCGCCCGCGCGATTGGTGCCGACGGCGGCGCGTTGCGTAGAGTCGGCACGCAGGAGTCCCGAGAAGGAGCATGCGTGGCATCCAACGACCGTCAGGCGCGTGAGGAACGCGCCCGCCTCCGAACGTACCAGGCGCGCCAGGAGGTGCACGTCCGCAAGCAGCGCCGCCGCGTCCGGGACAACGTGATCGCGGTCGTGTCCCTCGTGGTGGTGCTGGCGCTCGCGACCGCCGCCCAGCTCTTCTTCTTCAGCGGCGGACCCGGCACGCCGGTCGCGGAGCCGACGGAGACCCCGACGGCCACGCCCACGCCGCCCGCCGGTGAGAACCAGGGCGACGTGCCGTCGCCCGACCTCGCCGAGGGACGCACCTGGACGGGCACCCTCACGCTCAACGACATCCCCCTCGGCGTCGAGCTCGACGGCGCGGCGGCGCCGCAGGCGGTCTCGAGCGAGATCAGCCTCATCCAATCGGGCTTCTACGACGGCACGAGCTGCCACCGCCTCACGCGCGACAACATCTGGGTGCTGCAGTGCGGCGACCCCGCCGGCGACGGCACGGGCGGCCCCGGCTACAGCTACGGCCCCGTCGAGAACGCGCCCGAGGACGGCCTCTACCCCGCCGGCACCATCGCGATGGCGCGGCAGATGGGCAACGCCTACAGCCAGGGCAGCCAGTTCTTCCTGGTCTACGAGGACACGCAGCTCACGCCCGACGAGGCCGGCGGCTACACCGTCATCGGCCGCGTGACGAGCGGCCTCGACGAGCTGAAGTCGGGCATCACGGACGCCGGAACGGCCGACGGCGCCACCGACGGGGCGCCCGCCGTTCCGGTGACGATCACCGGGTTCACGATCCAGTGACGACCCCGCGCCGCGAGTTGGCGGTGCAATAGGCTTGATGCCGTCAACGCCGCCCGTGGGCGGCATCCGACCACGACAGGGTGAGGCCCGTGACCGATTCAGAGCAGCAACCGTGGGGCCGCGTCGACGAGACGGGCACCGTCTTCGTGCGGACGAGCGACGGCGAGCGGGAGGTCGGCCAGTACCCCGACGCGACGCCTGAGGAGGCCCTCGCGTACTTCGAGCGCAAGTACGCCGACCTCGCCGGCCAGGTCGGCCTGCTCGAGCAGCGCGTGCGTCGCGGTGCACCCGCAGCGGATGTCGCGAAGGCCGTCGCGAGCCTGCGCGAATCGGTCGCCGGCGCGAACGCCGTGGGCGACCTCGAGTCCCTCTCCCGTCGGCTCGAGGCGCTGTCGGGCACCACGAAGGAGCTCACCGAGCAGCAGCAGGCCGAGGCGAAGGCCGCGCTCGCCGACGCGATCGCCGAGCGCACGCGCATCGTCGAGCAGGCCGAGGCGCTCGCCGCGCAAGACCCCGCGAAGACCCAGTGGAAGCAGGCGACCGCCGAGCTCGACGCCCTCTTCGCGAGCTGGCAGCAGCACCAGCAGGAGGGGCCGCGCCTACCCAAGAACGAGGCCAACGAGCTGTGGAAGCGATTCCGCACCGCCCGTTCGACCATCGAGCAGCACCGCAAGGCCTTCTTCGCCGAGCTCGACGCCGCGCACCGCGACGTCCGCGCCCGCAAGCAGCAGCTCATCGAACGCGCCGAGGCCCTCGCGCCGCGCGGCGCCGACGCCGTCGGCGACTACCGCGCCCTGCTCGATGAGTGGAAGCAGGCCGGCCGTGCCGGCAAGAAGGTCGACGACGCCCTGTGGGCGAAGTTCAAGGCGGCGGGCGACGTGCTGTTCCAGGCGAAGGCCGAGATCGACGCGCAGGAGGACGAGGCCTACCGCGCCAACCTCACCGAGAAGCTCGCGCTCCTCGACGAGGCCGAGAAGCTCCTCACGGAGACCGACCCGAAGCAGGCGCGCGCCGCGCTCAACCGCATCCAGCGCAGCTGGGACGACATCGGCCGCGTGCCGCGCGACCAGGTGCGCCCGGTCGAAGACCGCCTGCGCAAGGTCGAGACGCACGTGCGCTCGCTCGAGGACGAGCGCTGGCAGCGCGAGGACCCCGAGAAGAAGGCGCGCTCCGAGGGCATGGTCGGACAACTGCAAGACGCGATCGCGAAGCTCGAGGCCGAGCTCGCAGCGGCCGAGGCATCGGGCGACCAGCGCGCGGCCGCGTCAGCGCGCGAGGCGCTCGACGCGCGTCGGTCGTGGCTGAAGGCGGTCGGCGGCTAGGGCCGACCACTCGTCCGTCACCCGCGCTCGCGCGAGGTCGTTCTCCACAGCGCGCCCGCGTACCGGCGGCCGAGTGATCGGATGCCGCAGCATGGCCTCATGGCCAGGCTCCCACCGGTGCTCGACACCCACGACCTCCCGCTCGCCGAGCTGTGCGCGGCGCGCCTCGACGGCGAGCTCTTCGCGATCGACGACGGCTGGGCGCCGCTCGACGAGCCCGACCTGCCGGCGTTCCGGGCAGCGGTGACCGCGTTGCGTGCGCCGCGCTCGCTCGTGATCGAGCGGATGTCGGCAGCATGGGTGCACGGCGCCGTCGTCGCTCCCCCGCCGATCGCCCAGTTCTGCGTCCCGCTCAAGGCCCGCATCGCGGTGATCGGCGATCATCGCGCCCAGGTGCGCGAGGTGCGCATCGACGACGACGAGATCATGCGGTTCGACGCCGTGCCATGCACGACGCCCGTGCGCACCGCGTTCGACCTGCTCCGCGATCCGGGGCTCGACGACGACGACATCGTCGCCGCGGTCGCATCGCTCGCGACGTCGCATCCGCGGCTAACGGCCGCCGTACGCGAACGCTTCGAGGCCGCGCCTCGGATCCCGCACAAGGCGATGGCGCTCGCGCGCCTCGACCGGGCTCGGGAGTCATCGCCCCCTGCCGGCACGCGCGTTGCTCAGCCGTCGCTGACGCGGTAGACGTCGTAGACCGCGTCGATGCGCCGCACGGCGTTGAGCACGCGGTCGAGGTGCGTGGTGTCGCCCATCTCGAACACGAAGCGGCTGAGGGCGAGGCGGTCGGTCGACGTCGACACGTTCGCCGAGAGGATGTTCACGTGGTGCTCCGAGAGCACCCGGGTGACGTCGGAGAGGAGCCCGGCTCGGTCGAGCGCCTCGATCTGGATCTGCACGAGGAACACGCTCTTCGAGCTCGGCGCCCATTCCACCTCGATCATGCGTTCGGGCTCGCGCATCAGCGCCTGCACATTGTGGCAGGCCGCCTGGTGCACCGAGACGCCCGAGCCGCGCGTGATGAAGCCGACGATCTCGTCGCCCGGCACGGGCGTGCAGCACCGGGCGAGCTTCACGAGGATGTCGGGGGCGCCGCGCACGAGCACGCCCGAGTCGCTGTTGCGCGGAAGCGGGCGCGAGCGTGTTGAGATCGGGATGTCGGGCTCGTCGTCGCCCTCGTCGACGTCGCGCACCAGCGCGACGACCTTCTCGATCACGGACTGCGTCGAGACGTGCCCCTCGCCCACGGCGGCGTACAGCGACGACACGTCGTCGTACTTCAGCAGTGCCGCGACCTCGGCGAAGGAGTCCTGGCTCATCAGCTTCTGGAGCGGCAGGTTCTGCTTGCGCATCGCCCGCGCGATCGCATCGCGGCCCTGCTCGATGGCCTCGTCACGACGCTCCTTGGTGAACCACTGCCGGATCTTGTTGCGGGCGCGGGGGCTCTTGACGAACGTGAGCCAATCCTTGCTCGGACCCGAGTCGGGGTTCTTCGAGGTGAACACCTCGACGACGTCGCCGCTGTTGAGCTCGCTCTCGAGCGGTACGAGCCGCCCGTTGACCTTGGCGCCCATGGTGCGGTGGCCGACCTCGGTGTGCACGGCGTACGCGAAGTCCACCGGCGTCGCGCCCGCGGGCAGGCCGATGACCCGGCCCTTCGGCGTGAAGACGTAGACTTCCTTCGCCCCGATCTCGAAGCGCAGCGAGTCGAGGAACTCCCCCGGGTCGGCCGTCTCGGCCTGCCAGTCCGAGATGTGCGCGAGCCAGGCCATGTCGGTCTCATGCGCGCTGTCGGTGGCGCGGCCCGAGTTCATCCGCTCCTTGTACTTCCAGTGCGCGGCGACGCCGTACTCGGCGCGCTGGTGCATGTCGTGCGTGCGGATCTGGATCTCGACCGCGCGACCCTTCGGCCCGAGCACCGTGGTGTGCAGCGACTGGTAGAGGTTGAACTTCGGCGTCGCGATGTAGTCCTTGAAGCGGCCGGGCAGCGGGGTCCAGCGCGCGTGGATCGACCCGAGCACCGCATAGCAGTCGCGCACGGAGTTGACGAGCACCCGGATGCCGACGAGGTCGTAGATCTCGTCGAAGTCACGGCCGCGTACGATCATCTTCTGGTAGATCGAGTAGTACTGCTTGGGTCGGCCCATGACCTTGCCGCGGATGCGCGCCGCCTTGAGGTCCTCGTTCACGAGGTCGATGACGGTCTGCACGAACTCCTCGCGCTGCGGCGTGCGCTGCTTCACGAGGCTCTCGATCTCGGCGTAGAGCTTCGGGTAGAGCACGGCGAACGAGAGGTCCTCGAGCTCCCACTTGATGGCCTGGATGCCGAGCCGGTGCGCGAGCGGCGCGTAGATCTCGAGCGTCTCGGTGGCCTTGCGCGAGGCGGACTCAGCGGGGACGAACCCCCACGTGCGCGCATTGTGCAGCCGGTCGGCGAGCTTGATGATGAGCACGCGGATGTCCTTCGACATCGCGACGATCATCTTGCGGACGGTCTCGGCCTGCGTGGAGTCGCCGTACTTGACCTTGTCGAGCTTCGTGACCCCGTCGACGAGCATCGCGATCTCGTCGCCGAAGTCGTGGCGCACCTCGTCGAGCGTGTAGGCGGTGTCTTCGACGGTGTCGTGCAGGAGCGCCGCGGCGACGGTCTTCGGGCCGATGCCGAGGTCGGCGAGGATCTGCGCGACCGCGATGGGGTGCGTGATGTACGGCTCGCCGCTCTTGCGCTTCTGCCCCTCGTGCGCCCGCTCGGCGACCGTGTAGGCGCGCTCGATGAGCCCGAGGTCGGCCTTCGGGTGGTGCATCCGCACCGTACGCATGAGCGTGTCGACGGCCCCCGACGGCTGCGCCTTCGAGAAGATGCGGGGCACCAGGCGGCGCAGCGAAGCGGTCGAGTTCACTCCCGCCTCGGTCATGCGCGCACCTCCAAGACTCAATTATCGCCGCTTCGAGGTGTGCTCCGTGACGCTCTCGCCCGAGGCGAACATCAGGCCGGCGTGGGCAGGGCCCCTGCGGTCGCGGCGGTCGCACCGCCGGCCCGCTCGCGCTCCTTCAGCACCTTCTGGTCGTGCCGCTTGATCGCCGGCTCGCCCTCGCGCAGCTGCGAGTAGAGCGGCGCCGCGATGAACACGGTCGACCAGGTGCCGACGAGGATGCCGATCAGCAGCGCGAGCGAGATGTCGCGCAGCGTGTCGGCGCCGAGCACGCCCGCACCGATGAAGAGGATCGCCGCGACCGGGAGCGCCGCCACGACGCTCGTGTTGATCGAGCGCACCAGGGTCTGGTTCACCGCCAGGTTCACCGACTCGGCGAACGTCCTCCGCGACTCGGGTCCGGCGTCCTCCGCCGTGTTCTCGCGGATCTTGTCGAACACCACGACGGTGTCGTAGAGGGAGTAGCTGAGGATGGTGAGCACGCCGATGGTCGCAGCGGGGCTGATCTCGAAGCCGACGGCGGCGTAGATGCCGACGGTGGCGATGAGGTCGCCGATGAGCGCCAGGATCGCCGCCAAGGACATCTTCCACGTTCGGAAGTACAGCGCCATGATGATCGCGGCGAGGAGGACGAACGCGAGGAGGCCGAGGAGCGCCTGCCTCGTGACATCCGCGCCCCAGCTCGGGCCGATGAACGAGGACGTGACCTCGGACTCGGGCACGTCGTAGGCCTCGGCCAGGGCCGACGCCACCTCGAGGGACTCCGCCTGCTCGAGCTGCTCGGTCTGCACGCGCACGCCGGTGCCGCCCACGATCGTGACATGCGAGACGGCACCCGGCACGACCGACGCGACCGCGTCGCTCGCCGGCTGCGTGGTGGCGTTCTCGACGCCCGCGATCTGGAACTGCGACCCGCCGCGGAACTCGATGCTGAAGTTCACGCCGCGCAGCAGCGGGATGGCGACCGTCAGGATGATGATCACGCCCGCGATCAGGTACCACTTCTTGCGGCCGCCGACGAAGTTGAACGAGCGCTTGCCGGTGTAGAGGTCGTTGCCGAATTGGGTGAGCCGGTTGGCCATCAGGACTCCTTGCCTTCGCTCGACCCGCTGCCGACGCCTGCGGTGGCCTTGCGTTCTGCGATGGTCTGGCGCTTCTGCGCCTCCTTCGAGCTCGACGCCACCTTGCTCGCGGGGACCGCGACCGGCTTGCGGAACTCGGCACGGCCGCGGTACACCGCGCCCAGTGCGTTCGGGTCGAGGCCCGACCACGGGTTGCCGCTCGAGAAGAACTTCGTCTGGGCGAGCAGCTGGAGCATCGGGTGGGTGAACAGGATCACGACGATCACGTCGATGATCGTGGTGAGACCCAGGGTGTAGGCGAAGCCCTTCACGCTGCCGACCGCGAGGATGAACAGCACGATGGCCGCGAGCAGGTTGACGCCCTTCGACGCGAGGATCGTGCGGAACGCGCGCTTCCATCCGGCCTCGACCGCACCGACCAGCGGGCGGCCGTCGCGCAACTCGTCGCGGACGCGTTCGAAGTACACGATGAACGAGTCGGCGGTGAAGCCGATGGCGACGATGAGGCCTGCGATGCCCGCGAGCGAGAGGCGATAGCCCTCGCGCCACGACAGGATCGTGATCGTCAGGTACGTGATGAGCGCGGCGATCACGAGCGATGCGATCGTGACGCTGCCGAGCGCCCGGTATTGGAACAGCGTGTAGATGACGACCAGGATGAGGCCGATCAGGCCCGCGATGAGGCCCGACTGCAGCTGCGAGGTTCCGAGCGTCGCCGAGATCGTGTCGGAGGACTGCACCGTGAAGCTGATCGGCAGCGCGCCGAACTTCAGCTGGTCGGCGAGCGACTTCGACGACTCCTGCGTGAAGCTGCCGGTGATCTGCGGACGGCCGTCGGTGATGACGCCGTTCATCGAGGGGGCCGTGAGCACGGCGCCGTCGAGCACGAACGCGAACTGGTCGCGCGGCGTCTGGCCCTGCAGGCCGTAGAGGCGCGTCGAGACCTCGGCGAAGTCGCTCGTGCCCTGGTCGTCGAACTGGATGTTCACGGCCCACTGCCCGGTGTTCGCACCGGTCTGGGTCTGGATCATGCCGTTCGTGGCGTCGACGATGTTCTCACCGCTGGCCTCGACGGGGCCCAGGAGGTACTTCGCGGTGCGCGACACGTCGCACGTGACGAGGGGCTCGTCGGCGGGGGCCACGTTGGTGGCCGCCTCGTCGAGCGTGGCGCAGTCGAAGTTGTCGAACTCGTCCTGGAGGGCGGGCGTGATCCACGCGGGGTCGCTGCCGTCGGTCGGCTCCGCCGTGGGCGTGTCCGAGAGCTCCTCGGCGGGCTCGGTCGGCGCGGGCGTCTCGGTGGAGTCGATCGCCTGGTTCGTCGCGGCATCCGCGAGCAGCACCGCTCGCAGCTCGAGCTTCGCCGACGACTCGATGCGCGCACGCGTCTGGTCGTCGAGCTCGCCCGGGATGCGGACGACGACGTTCGAGCCCTCGGTGTTGATCTCGGCCTCGGCCACGCCGGAGGCGTCGACGCGCTGGCGGATGATCGACACCGCCTGGTCGAGCTGCTCCTGCGAGACGGAGGCGCCGGTCTCGACCTTGGGCTCGAGGATGATCTGCGTGCCGCCCTCGAGGTCGAGGGCGAGCTTCGGGGTCCAGGAGCCGTTGCCCCAGATCACGCCGGCGGCGTTGATCGCGAAGAGTCCGACGATGATGACGCCGAGCCAGGTGAGCGATCGCCAGGCCTTGCGAACGGGGGTCGGCCGCGATGACCGCTTCGATGGTGCAGCCACGTGTTCTGCTTTCTGTGCTGGCGCCCGCGCGACACCGCGCGGGCCGAGCCTCGGGTGGGAGCCTTAGTCGTCCGACTTCTTGGTGTCGGGCGTCTCGTCGCTGGGCGTGTCCTCGACGCGCTCGCCGTACTCGGGCTCGCCGTCGGCGTCCGCCGGGCCGACCTCGGTCGCGGCCGCGACCGCGGCGGGCTCCACCACGCGCGCGATCGTCTGGCGGTGCACCGTGAGCACCGTGCCGGGCGAGGTCTCCAGGAGGACCTGGTTCTCGTCCTCGTCGATCGACAGGATGGTTCCGAAGACGCCGAAGTTGGTCATCACCTTCGCCCCCGGCTGGACCTTCGACTGCAGCTCGCGGGCGTCGGCCTGGCGCTTGCGCGAATTGCGGAACATGAAGAAGATCAGCACCGCCAGGACGGCGAGCATGATGATAGTGAACGGATCGAACGTCATGAGGGGGAGGAACCTTCCGGTGTGCGGGGAACCGCACGAAGTCGACGGCGGTGAGGACGAAACCTCAATGGATTATAGGTCATCGATCGGAAGGGTCGCTGCGCCCTGGGGAGCGCTCTCCGACAGCCCGAAGTGACGCCACGCCGCTGGCGTCGCGACCCGGCCGCGGGGGGTGCGCGTGATGAGCCCGATGCGCACGAGGAAGGGCTCGACGACCGCCTCGATCGTCTCGGCCTCCTCGCCCACGGAGACCGCGAGCGTGTTGAGCCCGACCGGTCCGCCGCCGAACCGGGTGAGGATCGTCTGCATCACGGCGCGGTCGAGCCGATCCAGCCCGAGCGCGTCGACGTCGTAGAGGTCGAGTGCGGCCCGCACGGCCTCGACATCGGCCCGGCCGGCACGCTGCCCTGAGCCCGTCGACGTGTGGACGAGCGCGTAGTCGCGCACGCGTCGGAGCAGCCGGTTGGCGATGCGGGGCGTGCCGCGGCATCGCCCGGCGATCTCGGCGAGGGCCTCGCGGTCGATGGCGAGCCCGAGCATCGACGCCGCGCGCTCGAGCACCTGCTCGAGCTCGGCCTGGTCGTAGAACTCGAGGTGCGCCGTGAAGCCGAACCGGTCGCGGAGCGGGTTGGGCAGCAGGCCGGCGCGCGTCGTGGCGCCCACGAGCGTGAACGGCGCGAGGTCGAGCGGCACGGAGGTGGCCCCCGCGCCCTTGCCCACCATGATGTCGATGCGGAAGTCCTCCATGGCGAGGTAGAGCATCTCTTCGGCCGACCGGGCCATGCGGTGGATCTCGTCGATGAAGAGCACCTCGCCGGGCACGAGCGAGCTGAGGATCGCCGCGAGGTCGCCCGCGTGCTGGATCGCCGGCCCGCTGGACATGCGCAGGGGCCGGCCGCCCTCGTGCGCCACGATCATGGCGAGCGTCGTCTTGCCGAGCCCGGGCGGCCCCGCGAGCAGGATGTGGTCGGGCGTGCGCTGCTGCAGCGTGGCCGCCGTGAGCAGGAGCTGCAGCTGGCCCCTGACCCGGGTCTGCCCGACGAACTCCGCGAGGCTGCGGGGGCGCAGCGCGCCCTCGAACGCGAGCTCGGCCTCGGACGCGAGCACCGGGTCGGTGAGGTCGAGGTCGCGGTCGGCGTCGTCGACGCCGCTCGCGTCGTGGCCGGTCATCGTGCGCGACCCGCCTGCTGCGCCGGGCCGAGCCGGGCGAGCGTGAGCCGCAGCAGCGCGGGCACGGATGCCGCGTCGGCATCGGATGCCTCGGCCACCGTCTCTTCGACCGCCTCGGCGGCCACCTTCTCGGACCAGCCCAGCCCCGTGAGCGCGGCGAGCACGTTCTCGGCAGCTCCCACGCGCGCCACGGGCACTGGTGCCGACGGGGTGGCACGTGGAGCGACGAGCTTGCCCGCGAGCGACACCGTGATGAGCTTCGCGGTCTTGGGGCCGATGCCGCTGACCTTGCGGAACACCGCGTCGTCGTCGTGCTGCACGGCGGTCGCGACCTGCTCGGGCGAGAGCGCGGAGAGCACGCCGAGCGCCGACTTCGGGCCGACGCCGGTGACGCCGATGAGGAGCTCGAACACGTCGAGCTCGTCGCGCGTGCCGAACCCGAAGAGCGTCAGCGCGTCTTCGCGCACGATGAGGCTGGTGTGCACCGTGATCTCGTCGCCCTCTCGGCTGGCCAGTGCGAGCGCAGGCGTGGCGTTGACGTGGAACCCGACGCCGCCGACCTCGATCACGACCGAGCTGCCGGCCGCCGTGAGCACGCGGCCGCGGAGAGAGGAGATCACTCCTTCACCCTACGGGCCGCCCCCGACACGGCCGCGGAGCGCTCCGCGGCGAGCCATGCGCGCTGCGCGGGCGTGAGCGCGGCGTCGTCGCCCGCACCGCGGCGTGAATCGGCCACGGCCTCCCCCGCGGCTCCGCCGGTGCGCCAGGCGTGGCAGATCGCCAGTGCGAGCGCGTCCGCGGCATCCGCCGGCTTCGGCACCTGCTCGAGGCCGAGGATGCGGGCGACCATCGCGCCCACCTGCGCCTTGTCGGCGCGGCCGTACCCGGTGATCGCAGCCTTCACCTCGCTGGGCGTATGGAGCGCCACGGGCAGCGCGCGCCGCGCCGCGATGAGCATGGCCACGCCGGAGATCTGGGCGGTGCCCATGATCGTCGACACGTCGCTGCGGGCGAAGACCCGCTCGAGCGCGACCGCCTGCGGCCGGTGCTCGTCGACGATGGCCTCGAGCCCGTCGGCGATGCGCGCGAGCCGTCGCGGCGTGTCGAGGTCGGCAGGCGACCGCAGCACCACGACGTCGACGAGCCGCGCCGTGCGGTTCGGCTCGACGTCGACCACGCCCACGCCGCAGCGCGTGAGTCCCGGGTCGATGCCGAGCACGCGCACGGCGATCGGCCTAGTCCTCGTCCTCGAGCTCCGCCTGCACCTCGCGGCTCAGGTCGAAGTTGCTGTAGACGTTCTGCACGTCGTCGCTGTCTTCCAGCGCGTCGATGAGGCGGAACACCTTGCGCGCCGTGTCGGCGTCGATCTCGACCTTGAGGTTCGGCACGAACTCGACGTCGGCCGACTCGTAGTCGAGCCCGGCCTCCTGCAGCGCCTTGCGGACCGCGACCATGTCGGACGGGTCGGTGATGACCTCGAAGCCCTGGGCGTGCGGCTCGATCTCCTCGGCGCCCGCCTCGAGGGCGGCCATCATGACGTCGTCTTCAGTGGTGCCCTCGCCCGAGACGACGATGACGCCCTTGCGGGTGAAGTTGTATGCGACCGAGCCGGGGTCGGCGAGCGTGCCGCCGTTGCGGCTGAGACCGGTGCGCACCTCGGCGGCCGCGCGGTTCTTGTTGTCGGTCAGCACCTCGACCATCATGGCCACGCCCGACGGGCCGTACGCCTCGTACGTGATGCTCTGGTACTCGACCGCCTCGCCGCCGATGCCGGCGCCGCGCTTGATGGCGCGGTCGATGTTGTCATTCGGCACCGAGGTCTTCTTGGCCTTCTGCACGGCGTCGTACAGGGTCGGGTTGCCGTTGAGGTCGGCGCCGCCCATCTTGGCGGCGACCTCGATGTTCTTGATGAGCTTGGCGAAGGACTTCGCGCGACGCGCGTCGATGACGGCCTTCTTGTGCTTCGTCGTGGCCCACTTGGAATGCCCGGACATGCTGCTCCTGGTTCGGCTTCTCGGCGGGTCCGCCCGCCGACATCCCATTCTAGGCCAGCCCTCGGCGCGGCCCCGGGCGCGGCAGGCGGATGCCGCGCCATCGCGCTTCGGCCGTCGACGTGACGCGCGCGTCAGCCGAGCAGCTTCGCCAGCGTGCGCAGGTTGCGGTTCGTCGTGGTCGGCTTGAACCGCGCCTTGGCGAGCACCTTCGCGAACGGGGTGTCGACCGTCGTGCCCTTCACCGGGTTCCAGTAGACGACGCCGTCGCCGCGCTGGATCGGGTCGACGTCGGGGTCGGTCTCGCCCGCGGTGTCGAGCAGGTCGTCGAGCGCGGATGCCTCGGACGCGAACACCACCCACGGCTGCCGCGAGGCGTCGTCGGCGTCGAAGGGGAACGCGTCGATGACGCGCTCGAGCTCCTCGCGCGTGACGAGCACGATCCACGCCTCGTAGCCGAAGCGCTCGCCGAGCGCCCGCTCGAGGTCGCGCTTCAGCGCGGCGGCATCCGTGCGTTCGCTGTCGAACGCGACGTTGCCGCTCGCGAGCACGGTGCGCACGTCGTCGAAGCCGAGCGACTGGACGAGGTCGCGGAGGTCGGCCGAGCGGATGGTGATGCCGCCGACGTTGACGCCCCGGAGCAGTGCGATGTAGCGGGTCATGGCCCGAGTGTATGGGCTCGTCCGTCACGCCGACCGGGCCCGGGCCCCCGCCCCCACGACTCACGGGATGGGCGGGACCGGACGTCCGTCGTAGAGCTCGTCCATCGCCCGCTCGTAGCGGCGCTTCATCAGCAGCGAGTAGAGCAGGCGCACCGGGGCGGGGAGGTTCTGCTTCATCCAGGCCGGTCGCTCGTCCTCGGGGATCGTCGCGACCATCAGGCCGAACTCGATCGCCATCATGCCGCGCGGCAGCTCCTTTCGTGCCGCCTGCAAGCCGGTGCGGGCGTGCTCGCCCATCTCGTCCCACTCCGACTGGGTGAGCACGGAACCGGCGACCGGGACGATCTCGTCCTCCTCGCGCCCGAGGTGGCCGATGAGCGTGTCCCGCACGCGTTCGACCCCGTCGGCGAGCCGGTCGCGCGTCGCGCCGTCCGCCGACCCGCGCCACGGCTCGACCAGCGGCTCGACCTCGCGGAGCTCGGCGGCCACCTGCGCGTGCTGCGTGCGCATCAGGTCCACGTGCGGGGCGCAGCCCGGCGACCGCTCGACCAGGCGGTCCCACAGCACGACGTCCTCGGTCTCGTGGTGCAGGTGGAGCGCGAAGAACTCCATCGACGCGAAGTCCGCGACGACGTCGGCGCGTTCGACGTCGCCGTCGTCGACCCCGCGCACCAGCCCCGGCAGCTCCCGGTACATCCATCGGAAGATGCGATGCACCTGGATGAGGTCGGACGTGTCGCATCCCAGCGGCTCTCCGGTGGGACGCGGCTCCGACGAGCTCGGCAGTTTCGTGACCACGGGGCACCCCGTTCCCGCGCCGCTCCCGATCGGTCGCCGCGCCCGGCGCGGCGCGGCGCCGGTCGCAGCGTTCGAACCGGAGCCTAGACCCCGCTTGTCGCGGCCGCATCCGCACCGGCACCCCGTGAACGGGAGGCATCGGGCGAATCGGAACGCGTCGGCGACCGGCCCGCCACGGGCCGGAGGACCGTCACGCGACGCGGGTTCGCACCTTGCGGAGGAAGTAGGAGTGGAAGCGGAACTCCCCGTTGATCTCGGGATGGAAGCTCGTGCCGAGCAGGTTGCCCTGCTCGACCGCGACGACCCGGCCGTCGGGGATCGTCGCGAGCGCCGTGGCGGCGGGTCCGACCGACTCCACCACCGGACCGCGGATGAACACGGCGTGCACGGGCGCGTCGCCGAGCGCGGGAACGTCGAGATCGGTCTCGAACGACTGGTTCTGCGAGCCGAACGCGTTGCGGCGCACGACGACGTCGAGACCGCCGAGCGACTGCTGACCGGCGATCGCGTCGAGCACGGTGTCGGCGAGCATGATGAGCCCGGCGCACGTGCCGTAGACGGGCAGCCCGTCGGCGATGCGCGCCTTCAGCGGCTCGGCGAGCCCGTAGGCGCGCGACAGCTTGTCCATGACGGTCGACTCGCCGCCGGGGATGACGAGGCCGTCGACGGCGTCGAGCTCCTCGGGCCGGCGCACGAGCGACACGTGCGCCCCGAGGCGCGACAGCACGTGCGCGTGCTCGCGGAAGTCGCCCTGCAGGGCGAGGACCCCGACGCGGGGCCCGGCCGAGGCCGGCTCCCCCGCGTCGAGCGACTCGCTGCGGAGCGTGGTCACCAGCCGCGCTCGGCCAGGCGGTGCGGCGCCGCCAGGTCGCCGACGTTGATGCCCACCATGGCCTCGCCGAGGCCGCGCGACACGTCGGCGATGACCGACGGGTCGTCGTAGAACGTGGTGGCCTTCACGATGGCCGCGGCGCGCTGCTCGGGGTTGCCCGACTTGAAGATGCCCGAGCCCACGAACACGCCGTCGGCGCCGAGCTGCATCATCATGGCGGCATCCGCCGGCGTCGCCACCCCGCCCGCGGTGAAGAGCACGACGGGCAGCTTGCCGGTCTCGGCCACCTCGAGCACGAGCTCGTACGGCGCCTGCAGCTCCTTCGCGGCGACGTAGAGCTCGTCGCGCGTCATCGACTTCAGCTGGTTGATCTCGGAGGTGATCTTGCGGATGTGCTTCGTGGCCTCGGAGACGTCGCCGGTGCCCGCCTCGCCCTTCGAGCGGATCATGGCCGCGCCCTCGTTGATGCGGCGCAGCGCCTCGCCGAGGTTGGTGGCGCCGCAGACGAACGGGGTGTTGAACGCCCACTTGTCGATGTGGTTCACGTAGTCGGCGGGCGAGAGCACCTCGGACTCGTCGATGTAGTCGACGTCGAGTGCCTGCAGCACCTGCGCCTCGACGAAGTGGCCGATGCGCGCCTTCGCCATGACCGGGATGGAGACCTCGGCGATGATCGCCTCGATGAGGTCGGGGTCGCTCATGCGGGCGACACCGCCCTGGGCCCGGATGTCGGCGGGCACGCGCTCGAGGGCCATGACGGCCACGGCGCCGGCGTCCT
>CBFGWW010000005.1:0-33904 GCA_965652625.1 uncultured Agromyces sp. | reverse complement strand
GCGTGCCCCGGCCCGCCAGCGTGGCGGCGACGAGCCGGCGCTCGTTCGCGCGGCCCCGCACCACGAGCGCACCGCCGCGGGGAACGGACACGGAGAGCGGCCCGATCGGGTCGGCCGGGTCACCGACGAGCAGGTCGTCGGCGAGCACGTCGGCGTCCTCCGCCTCGGCCCACTCGCTCTCGGCGAGGTGGTGGCGCAGGCCCTCGCCCTCGATGTCGACGTCGGGCAGGATGCGCGCGAGCCACTTCGGCAGCCACCATGCGCCCCGTCCGGCGAGCGCCATCGCGGCGGGCACGAGCGTCATGCGCACGAGGAACGCGTCGAACGCCACGCCGATCGCGAGCGCGAACGCGATGCCCTTGATCGCTCCCGTTCCCTCGGGCACGAACGCGAAGAAGACGAAGAACATGATGAGCGCGGCGGCGGTGACGACGCGGGCGGCGTGCTGGAAGCCGTGCACGATCGAGCTGCGGGGCTCCTTCGTCTTCACGAACTCCTCGCGCATGCCCGAGACGAGGAAGACCTCGTAGTCCATGGCGAGGCCGAAGAGCACCGCCATGAGCAGGATCGGCAGGAAGCTCAGGATCGGGCCCGGCTCGATGTGCATGAGGTCGGCGAACCAGCCCCACTGGAACACCGCGACCGAGACGCCGATCGCGGCGAACGCCGAGAGCAGGAACCCGAGCGCCGCCTTGATCGGCACGAACACCGAGCGGAACACGATGAGCAGCAGGATGATCGACAGCCCCACGACGATGAGCGCGAACGGCACGAGCGCGTCGGTCAGGCGCTGCGAGATGTCGATCGACACGGCGGTGTAGCCGGTGACGGCGATGGGCGTGCCGAAGTCGTCCTGGATCTCGGGCTCGAGCGCACGGATCTCCTGCACGACCTGCTTCGTCTCGGGGTCGTTCGGGGCGCTCTCGGGGATCACCTGGATGATCGCGGTGTCGACCGTCGCGTTGGGCATGCCCTGCCCCACGTAGGCGACGCCGTCGACGTCGGCGAGGCGCGCGGCGATCGCATCGAGGTCCTCCATGATGTCGGTCGTCTGGGTGATGTCCACGGTGACGACGAGCGGGCCGTTGTAGCCCGGTCCGAAGCCGTCGGCGATCATGTCGTACGCCTCGCGCTGGCTGGAACCGGCCTCGCCGGCGCCCGAGGGCAGGTTGAGGTCGAGGCTCGCGGCCGGGATCGCGGCGGCGCCGAGGAGGCCCACGACGAGCAGCACGAAGACGATCGGCGCCTTCAGCACGGTGTCGACCCAGCGGCGGCCCATGGTCTTCTTCCCGCCCTCGTCTCCGGCGACGGCGCGCCGGTAGGCACGACTGCCCGGCTTCGGGATCAGGCGCTTGCCGGCCAGTCCGAGCAGCGCGGGCAGCAGCGTGGTCGCGCCGATGACCGCGATGAGCACGGCGAACGCCGCCGCGACGCCCATGACGCTGAGGAACGGGATGCCGACCACGAGCAGGCCGAGCAGCGCGATGATGACGGTCAGGCCCGCGAACACGACGGCGCCGCCGGCGGTCGCGACCGCCTCGGCCGCGCTCTCCTGCGGATCCATGCCCCGCGCGAGCTGCGTTCGGTGCCTCGAGAGGATGAACAGCGCGTAGTCGATGCCGACCGCGAGGCCGATCATGACCGCGAGCATGGGCGCGGTGCTCGACACGGGCGCGAAGGCGGCGACGACCGAGATGCCGCCGAACGCGGCGCCCACGCCGACGAGGGCGGTGAGCAGCGGCATGCCGGCCGCGAGCAGGGAGCCGAACGTGATGATGAGCACGACGCCGGCGAAGAGCACGCCGATCGCCTCGGTGATGGTGAGGCCGAAGGTCGTGTCCTGGAACACCTCGCCGCCGAAGGCGACCTGCATGCCGGCGTCGCGGCCGAGGTCGCCGGTCGCGAGCACGGCGTCGATCGACTCCGCCGTGACCTCCGTGACCGGGCCGTCGAACTGCACCTGGATGTAGGCCGTGCGGGCGTCGTCGGAGACCTGGTCGCCGGCGTACTCGTCGAACGGGCCGAGCACGCTCGCGACGCCGTCGACGTCCTCGAGCGCGGACTCCATGTCCTCGATGGCGGCGGTGTAGGAGGGGTCCTCGACGGATGCCCCGTCGGGCACCTCGACGACGGCCTTCGCCGAGGCGCCGGCCGTCTGCGGGAACACGGCCGCGAGCTGGTCGATCGCCTGCTGGGACTCGGTGCCGGGGATCGCGTAGGACTCCTGGAGCTGGCCGCCGAGGCCGATGCCGGCGCCGAGGAGGGCGGCCAGGGCGACCACCCAGCCGGCGAGCACGAGCCAGGCGCGCCGGAAGGCGAAGCGTCCGATGCGGTGGAGGAGGAGGGCCACGGGTCGTCTCTCAGTCGTTCGCGGTCGGTCGGGGGCGGTGCGCGGGAGCGAGGAGCTCGCCGAGCACGGCGTGCAGCGCGTCGCGGAGCTCGTCGTCGGTGGGGAGCGTGTCCTCGTCGGCGAACGTGCGGCCGGCGGTGAGGAGGAACGCGGCGCCGCCGAGGGCGATGCCGAACCGCACCTGGTCGGTCACGCTCTCGCGCTCCTCGCCGATGGCGGCGGCGAGCCGGCGCACGGCGGCGTTCGCGCGCGCGATGATCGGCAGGTCGGAGAGGCTCGGCCCCTGGATGAGGAAGACGTGCACCGCCTCGCGATGCTCGAGCAGCATGTCGACGACCCGGTCGACGAGCCGCCCGCGACGGCCACGGTCGCGGCTCGAGAGGAACTCGTCGAGCACGGTCTCGAACTCGCTGATGGCGGGATCGATCGCCGCCTCGAGCAGCGCCTCCTTCGAGGCGTAGTGGTAGAGCACGCTCGACTTCGAGTAGCCGGCGTGGTCGGCGATGTGCTGCAGCGAGGTTCCGGCGAAGCCGACGGTGGCGAACTGCTCGAGGGCGACCTGCTTGAGCTCGTCCGCCGCGCGCACGCGTGTCGTCGGTTGGGTGTCGGTGGGCATGCCCTCGACGGTACTTGACCGATCGGTCAGATCCTGCACGATCGGTCAGATTCACGGATGACTCACAGCCCCTCGTCACCAACCGGTAGCGTGGCGGCATGCGCAAGTACCTCTTCAGCGGAGCCGTGTTGAGTGCGATCTTCAGCGGGATCGGGGTCGTCCGCGCGACCGTCGCAGGGCCCAGGGACTGGCGCCTCGCGCTGATGTGGGTCTCGTGGGCCGCGAGCATGGCGATCGCCATCGGCACCGTCGCCGACGAGACGAAGCGCGCCGAGCTGACGGAGTAGCATTCATCGCGGAGGTCGTCCTCCGTTTCGGCCTCGAACGCCCATGCCGGCGAACGCGGCGTGTCACCGGTGATCCGCGAACCGAGGGCACAGACTGAAAGAGCAGTGCCGTACGAGACCCTGACCGTGCGGTCCGAACCACCGAGAGGGGCCTCCGATGTTCCGCCGCTGGCGCCGCCGTGCGAGGCTCGCAGCCGAAGCCGCCGCCCACGCCGCTGCCCCCGCGCCGCGCCCGACCGCGGCCGACCTGCGCGGCGAGCACCTCTTCGAGCTCCTCAACGCGAAGCTCTCGGAGTTCATCGGCCCCGGCGGCTCATGGGCGCTCGTGCGTCGCACCGACGACGACACCGACCGCATCTTCCACGCGATGCTCACGCACCAGATCGCGGCCGAGCTCACGCGCACGGTGCTCGACGAGCGCGAGGCCGTGGCCGTGGTGGTGCCCGCCGACGACGCCCCGCTCGCCCTGAGCTGGGAGCCCGCGCCGCTCGTCGTGTGGGCCGACCCCGTGGTGGTTCCCGAGTCCGAGGCGGATGCCGCGGCGCTGCCCTCGATCGGCACCCCGGCCGAGCTCGAGGCCCGCGCCGCCTGACCGCGCTCCAAATTCGACCCCCGATTCTTGTACGGCCGGGTCGAGAAGCCGCTCCCCCGCCTTTCGTAGCGTGAGACCGGGCCACGACGCCCGCAACCACGACGAGAGGGACCCCCATGAGCGCCCCGCAGCACACCTCGCCCGACGCATCCGCTTCCGCTTCCGATGGGACGGTCCCCCCGAAGGGCCCGAAGCGGCGCAGCACCGCGACCGACCTCGCGCAGGTCGCCGTCTTCGCCGCGCTCATCGCCGCCCTCGGCCTGCCCGGCGCGCTGTACCTCGGCGGCACCGCCGTGCCGATCACGTTCCAGACCCTCGGCGTCATGCTCGCGGGCGCCATCCTCGGCGCGCGCAAGGGCTTCCTCTCGGTGCTCCTCTTCCTCGCGCTCGTCGCGGCGGGGCTTCCGCTCCTCTCGGGCGGGCGCGGCGGCATCAGCGTGTTCGTCGGCCCCTCCGTGGGCTACCTCCTCGGCTGGCTGCTCGGCGCCGCGCTCATCGGCTGGGCCACCGCGCGCCTGCTGCCGGCCTACCGCATCCTCCCGGCGCTCCTCTGGACGGCCCTCGGCGGCATCGTCGCCGTGTACCTCGTCGGCGTCCCCGTGTTCGCGGCCATCACCGGAACGCCGATCGGCGTCGCGTTCGCCGGCTCCGCGATCTTCCTGCCGGGCGACCTCGCGAAGGTCGTCGTGACAGTGCTCGTCGCCAAGGGCGTGCACCGTGCGTGGCCCGGGCTCATCGCACCGCGCCCCTGGTCCTGGAAGCGCGACGCGCCGGTGACCCCCGCCGCATGAGCGACTGGCTCGGCAGCTCGTCGCACGACGTCGCCCTCGACTTCGGGGGCGGCGCCGTGCGCTACCGCGAGCTCGCCCGAGCGGTCGGGCGGATCGCCCTCCCCGACGGCGACGTGGTCGGATGCCCCGCCGGCATGGACCCCGTCGAGCTCGTCACGACCGTGCTCGCCGCACTCGACCGCGGTCGGCCGGTGCTCGTCGGCGGCGCCCCGACCGGTGTCCTCCGGGGCGGCTCCGACACTGAGTCGCGAATCGACTCAGTGTCGGAGTCGGGCTGCGCGGACGGGCCGGGGTGGGTCCCTCGGACGGCGGCGTCGGCCGGCATCCGGATGCCGGGACTCGCCGGCCGCCTCCCCGAAGGCACCGAGCTGGCGCTCCTCACCTCGGGCTCGTCAGGGGTCGGCGGGTCCCCCCGCGTGGTCGCGCGCACCAGCGCCTCGTGGCTCGCCTCCGCGCAGCCGCTCGCCGACGTGGCCGGTCTCGACGCCAGCGACCGCATCGCCGTGACCGGGCCGTTGCACGTCTCGATGCACCTTTACGCGGTGCTGCACGCCCTGTGGCTCGGCGCCACGGCGAGCGACGCACTCGACAACGCGACCGTGATGCACGCGACGCCCACGCGCCTCGCGCGGGTGCTCGACGGCGGCGCCTGCCCACCGGCCGTCGTCGTGGCGGGCGCGGCGACGAGCGACGAGCTGCGGTCGCGGGCAGCGGAGCGCGGCATCCGCCTCACCGAGTACTACGGTGCGGCCGAGCTCTCGTTCGTGCTCGCGGGCGGGCCCGAGGGACTCGTGCCGTTCCCCGGCGTCGAGGTCGACCTGCGACCCGGGCCGGCGGGCGACGTACTCGGGGGGCGGGCGCCGTCCCTCGCACTCGGCCCCGTGGGGGGCGGGTGGCGGCGCCGCGCCGGTGGGGGCGTGGCCTCGGTCGGCGCCGTGGCGGAGCGCCCGCGGGCGGGCGCGTTCCGCGTGCTGGGCCGCGGTGATGCGGCGATCACCACCGCGGGCGCCACGGTGCTCGCCGAGCACGTGGAGGCGCAGCTCTGCGCATTGCCCGGCGTCGTCGCCGCGGCGGTCGTGGGCGAGCCGCACGAGCTGCTCGGCCAGCGCGTGGTCGCCGTCGTCGAGCTCGCCGACGGGACCGGCCTCGAGGAGGTGGCCTCCGCCGCACGCGAGCGCCTGTCGGCGGCCGAACTCCCCCGGCGCTGGGTCGCACGCGCGCTGCCCCGCACGGACTCGGGCAAGGTCGCGCGGGGGGCCGTGCGAGACGCGCTCATGGCGGGCGAGTTCGGCGCGGGGCATCCGTCGGCGTTCGAGCGGAGCGCCTCGTGAGCGACGCGCCCGTGATCGTCGCCGCGCGGCGCACCGCGATCGGCACGGCCGGCCGCGGGTTCGCCGCGCACACCGTCGACGCGCTCGCCGCTCCGGTGCTCGCCGAGGTCGCACGCGCCGTCGCGCCGGCCGGGCTCCCGATCGACGACGTCGTGCTCGGCAACTGCATGGGTCCCGGCGGCGACGTCGCTCGCGTCGCGGCGCTGCGAGCCGGGCTCGGGCACGACGTGCCGGGCGTCACCGTCGACCGGCAGTGCGGCTCGGGGCTCGACGCGGTGCTGCAGGCCGCCTCTCGGGTGCGCGCGGGCGACGCCCGCCTGGTGCTCGCGGGCGGCGCCGAGTCGGCCTCGACCGCGCCGCACCGCTCGTGGCCCGACTCGGGCGAGCGATACACTCGGGCGCCGTTCGCGCCCGGCGGCTTCCCCGATCCCGACATGGGGCCTGCGGCCGATCGGCTGGCCGCCGTGCGCGGGATCACGCGGGCCCGCCAGGACGCCTGGGCGGCGCGGTCGCACGCGCTCGCGGCATCCGCTCGAGAACGTGGCGTGTTCGACGCCGAGATCGTCGCGGTCGGCGGCGTCGAGCGCGACGATCGGCCCCGGGCGGGCATGGCCGCGGCGCGCCTGGCGCGGTTCGGCCCGACGTTCCTCGATGAGGCGGCCGGTGCGGATGCCGCGGCATCCGGACTCGGCACCGTCACGGCGGGCAACTCCTGCGGGTTCTCCGACGGCGCCGCGGCCATGGCCGTGACGACCGAGGACATTGCGCGCGAGCTCGGGCTGCCCGCGCTGCGGGTGCGCGCGGCCGCCGTCGCGGCGGGCGACCCCGCCCTGCCCGGCCTCGGCGCCGCACCGGCGGCACGCATCGCGCTGGCACGAGCCGGCCTCGCGCCTGCCGACCTCGGGTTCGTCGAGATCACCGAGGCGTTCGCGGCGCAGGTGCTCGCGGTGACCGACGAGCTCGGGATCGACGAGGAGCTCGTGAGCGCGGACGGCGGGGCCATTGCACTCGGACATCCGTGGGGGGCGTCCGGCGCCGTGCTGCTGGTGCGCCTCGCGGCGCGCATGGCGGCATCCGATGACGCGCGCCCCGGCCTCGCGGCGTGCTCGATCGGCGGCGGACAGGGCGTCGCGATGATCGTGGAGCGGGTGGCATGAGCGAGATCGTGTTCGACGGGGTGAGCCACGACTTCGGAGCGGAGCGCGTGGTCGACGACGTGTCGCTCGTGCTGCGGGAGCGGCGCGTGGGCATCGTCGGCGCGAACGGCTCGGGCAAGTCCACGCTCGCGCGCATGATCAACGGGCTCGTCGAGCCGACCGTCGGCCGCGTGTTCGTCGACGGCCTCGACGTCGCCCGGCACGGCCGCGAGGTGCGGCGCCGGGTCGGGTTCGTGTTCACGAACGCCGACAACCAGATCGTCATGCCGACCGTCCGAGAAGACGTCGCGTTCACCCTGCGTCGCCACAGGCTCGAGAAGGCGGATGCCGCTGCTCGCGTCGACGCGGCGCTCGAGCGCGCCGGCATCGCGGACCTCGCCGACCGCCCGGCGCACCGGCTCTCGGGCGGGCAGAAGCAGCTGCTCGCGATCACGTCGGTGCTCGTCGCGGAGCCGGCGATCGTCGTCGCCGACGAGCCCACCACGCTGCTGGATGCCCGGAACGCGCGCCGTGTGGCCGAGCACTTCGACTCGCTCGACCAGCAGCTCGTGGTCGTCAGCCACCAGCTCGAGCTGCTCGAGTCGTTCGACCGCGTCATCGTGATGGAGCAGGGGCGGGTCGTCGCCGACGACGTGCCGTCCGCCGCGCTCGACGCCTACCGGGCGCTGATCGGATGAGCGGTCGGGCATGATCGGCGTCTTCCATCCCGGCACCTCGCTGGTGCATCGCACGCCCGCGCTCGCGAAGCTCGGGTTGCTCGCGGTGTTCGTGACCGCCGTGGCGCTCGTGCCGTCGCTCGCGTGGCTCGGCGCGGCATCCGTCGTGGTGCTGCTGCTGTTCGCGCTCGCGCGGGTGCCGTTCGCGCTCGCGTGGCGGCAGGTGGTGCCGATCCTGTGGGTGCTCGCGTTCGCGGTGCCCGTGCAGGTGCTGTTCGGCGGGTGGGAGGCGGCCGCGGTCATGGCCGTGCGGCTCGTGATCGCCGTCGCGCTCGCGGCGCTGTACACCCTGACGACGCCGGTGAGCTCGACGCTCGACGCCATGCAGGCGCTGCTGCGGCCGCTCAGGCGGTGGATGGATCCCGACCGGGTCGGGCTCGCGCTCGCGCTCACGATCCGATGCGTGCCGCTGCTCGCGGACCTCGTGCGCGAGGTCATGGAAGCGCGGAAGGCGCGCGGCGCGGAGGGGTCGATCCTCGCGCTCGCGGTGCCCGTGATCGTGCGCGCACTGCGCACCGCGGAGCACCTCGGCGAGGCCCTCACGGCGCGCGGCTTCGACGACTGAGGTCCGTCCCGAGCCGTGAGTGACCTGGTCGCCGCGTGCCCTCGCGCCGATGTCGGCCGCCCGGTGCAGACTGGTCGACGGCCTGATCGGCCGAGCACCGGCCGACCGAGGAGCACCAGCGCATGATGGGCGTCACGCACGCGACGAGCGGCGCCGCCGCGTGGATCGCCGTCACGGGCGCGATGCCGATCGTCACCCTCGGGGCGTATCCGCTCGACCCGGTCGGCGTGCTCGCCGGCGCCGCGGTGTGCGCGGGGGCCGCCCTGCTCCCCGATGCCGACCACCACAGCGCGACGATCGCGCACTCCGTGCCCGTGCTCGGTCGCGTGGTCACCGGCACCGTCGGACTGCTGTCGGGCGGGCACCGGCAGGGTGCCCACTCCGCCGTCGCGGTGGCGGTCGTCGCGGCGGCAGCCTGGGCGCTCACGCTCCTCGTCGTCGCGACCGAGGAGGTCGGCACCGTCGCGGTGGGCGCCGGCGTCGGTACTGCGATGCTCACGTGCTTCGGCCTGAAGGCCCGCGACTACGTGCGCACGTGGGCGGCCGCGTGGGGGCTCGGCGCGCTGCTCGGCCTGTTCGTCGCCGTGGTCGCGCCCGAGCACGTGGCGTGGTTCCCGCTCGCCGTCACGGTCGGCTTCGTCGCGCACCTCGCCGGCGACTTCCTCACCACCGGTGGACTCCCCGGCCTCTTCTGGCCGTGGGTGCCCAGGCCGCCCGAGGTGCTGCATCCGGTGCCCGTGCTGAACCGGATCTGGATGCCGAACGGTTACGTCGCGCTCCCGATCCTCGGCGACACCGGATCGCTGCGCGAGACGGCGCTCGGCGCGGTGCTCGGCCTGTACTGCGTCGCCGGCTTCGCCTACGAGGGGATGCGCCTGATCGGGCTCGATGCCCGGCTCGACGCCCTCCCGTTCGGCTGACCGGCCCGATCGCGGTGGTCCGTGGGAGGATCGCCGTGTGGCCGACCGACTGATGCTCCTCGACACCGCCTCCCTCTACTTCCGCGCGTTCTACGGCGTGCCCGACTCGCTGAAGCGCGCCGACGGCACATCCGTCAACGCGGTGCGCGGGCTGCTCGACATCATCGCCCGGCTCGTCACCGACTTCGGGCCGACGCACCTCGTGGCCTGCTGGGACGACGACTGGCGCCCGCACTGGCGCGTCGAGCTCATCCCGAGCTACAAGGCGCATCGCGTCGCCGAGGTGGTGCCCGGCGGGCCCGACGTCGAGGAGACGCCTGACCCGCTCGAGGCGCAGATCCCGATGATCCGCGAGTTGCTCGCCGTGCTGGGCATCCCCGTCGTCGGCGCCGAGCACCACGAGGCCGACGACGTCATCGGCACCCTCGCGACCGGTGCCGACCTCCCGGTCGACGTCGTCACGGGCGACCGCGACCTGTTCCAGCTCGTCGACGACGCCCGCGATGTACGCGTCGTCTACACGGCGCGCGGCATGAGCAAGCTCGAGGTCGTGACGGATGTCACGGTCGTCGGCAAGTACGGCGTGCTGCCCTCGCAGTACGCCGACTTCGCCGTGCTCCGCGGCGACGCGTCCGACGGCCTTCCCGGCGTCTCGGGCATCGGCGAGAAGACCGCCGCGAGCCTGCTGCAGCAGTTCGGCGACCTCGACTCGCTCGTCGCGGCGGCCGCCGATCCCGAGGCTCCGCTGTCTGCCACGATGCGCGCCCGCATCTCGGGCGCGGCCGACTACCTCGACGTGGCCCCGACGGTCGTCGAGGTCGTGCGCGACCTCGTGTTCGAGCCGTTCGACGCCCGGCTCGCGCCGCTCGACGCCGACGGCGTCGCCGAGCTCGAGCGCCTCGCCGCCGACTGGAACCTCGGCGGCTCGGCGCAGCGCGTGCTGAAGGCGCTCGGCAACGAGGTCGCGGGCCCGTAGGGCCCCCGCAGACGCGAGAAGCCCGGAACGTGATCGTTCCGGGCTTCCGTGGTGCACCCCCAGGGACTTGAACCCTGAACCCACTGATTAAGAGTCAGTTGCTCTGCCGATTGAGCTAGAGGTGCATGTCATTCTCATGACGCGGCCAGCGTGTCTGCGACAACCCCGAACCGAGGGTCAACGTTATCAGGAGAACTGCCCGTTGCGCCAATCGAGCCGATGACGCGGCGCGTCGCCTCCGCGGTCGCGCCGACAGGGCCGCCCGATAGCCTGAATCAGTGACCGCCTACGCCGAAGACCTCGCGCTCGCCCTCGAACTCGCCGACCTCGCCGACGCCGTCTCGCTCGGCCGGTTCCGCGCCGTCGACCTCGAGGTGCGCACCAAGCCCGATCGCACGCCGGTCACCGAGGCCGACCTGGCCGTGGAGCGCGCGATCCGCGACCGGATCGCCGAGGCGCGACCCGACGACGGCATCCTCGGCGAGGAGTTCGGCACCGAGGGCGACACCGCGCGGCAGTGGATCATCGACCCGATCGACGGCACCGCGAACTTCCTGCGCGGCGTGCCCGTGTGGGGCACCCTCATCGCGCTCGCGGTCGACGGCGTGCCCGTGGTGGGCATGGTCTCCTCCCCGGCGATGGGCCGGCGCTGGTGGGCGGTCGAGGGCGGTGGCGCGTTCACGACGGATGCCCCGGACGGCGAGCCGCGGCGGATCGGCGTGTCGCAGGTGGCCGAGCTCGCCGACGCGTCGCTCAGCTTCCAGAGCCTCGCCCAGTGGCGGGGCGCGGGCTACCTCGAGCGGCTGCTCGCTCTCTCGGAGCGGGTCTGGCGCGACCGCGCCTACGGCGACGTCTGGTCGTACATGCTCCTCGCCGAGGGCCTCATCGACATCACGGGCGAGTTCGACGTGAAGGTCTACGACCTCGCCGCGCTCGTGCCCATCGTCGAGGAGGCCGGCGGACGATTCACGTCCATCACCGGCGAGCGCGGTCCGGGCCACGGCAGCGCCCTCGCCACCAACGGGCTGCTGCACGAGGTCGTGCTCGCGGAGCTCGCGAAGTGACGGCCCCGCTCGAGCTCTGCATCTTCACCGAACCGCAGCAGGGCGCGAGCTACGACGACCAGCTCGCGCAGGCGCAGGCGACCGAGCGGCTCGGCTTCGACGGCTGGTTCCGCTCCGACCACTTCCTCGCGATGGGCGGCACCGACCCGCTGCCGGGGCCGACGGATGCCTGGACGACCCTCGCGGGTCTGGCACGTGAGACCCGCGGCATCCGACTCGGCACCCTGGTCTCGTCGGCGACGTTCCGCCACCCGTCGCTGCTCGCGATCCAGGTCGCGCAGGTCGACGCCATGTCGGGCGGACGCGTCGAGCTCGGCCTCGGCACCGGATGGTTCGCCGAGGAGCACGACGCGTACGGCATCCCGTTCCCGGCCAAGCGGTTCGACCTGCTCGAGGAGCAGCTCGAGGTGATCACCGGGCTGTGGTCGGCGCCGGTCGGCGAGGGCTTCGACTTCCGCGGGCGCCACTACGCGCTCGATCGGGCGCCCGGATTGCCCAAGCCCGTGCAGCAGCCCGTGCCCCTCATCGTGGGAGGCGCGGGGCCGCGACGCACCCCGAGGCTCGCCGCGCGGTTCGCGACCGAGTTCAACATCGGGTTCCGCTCGGAGGACACGATCTCCGCGGCCTTCGACGGCGTCCGCCGCGCGTGCGAGGACGCCGGACGCGACCCGGGCACGCTGCGCCGGTCGGTGGCCCTGCCGACCGTGGTCGCGACCGATGGCGGGGACTACCGACGTCGGCTCGCGGCGATCGGCGCCGACCCCGACACGTTCGCCGAGGTGAACATCGCCGGCTCGCCCGATGCCGCCGTCGAGAAGGTCCTCCGGCTGCGCCACCTCGGCGCCGACCGGGTCTACCTCCAGCTCGTCGACCTCCGCGACCTCGACCACCTCGAGCTCATCGCCGCCGAGGTCGTGCCGCACGTGCGCTGAGCCCGACGTCGGCCATGACGCACCCGCGAGGACGGGCGCGTCGGTCTCGACCGGTCTAGACCGTCGTTGCCCGCCACGCCTCGAACTCGGCGAGGCCGACCGCGGTCGTCGTGGCGCTCACCGAGGTGACGCGCAGTCGCACCCACGTGACCGTCCGGACCGGGAACGTGATCGTGAGCCCCACGCCGTTGTCCGGCAGCGCCGGGACCGGCACGGTGCTCCCATCCGAGAACTCCAGCATCGCGCCCGTCACGTGGTCGTCGAGGCTGGGGCGATCGTAGAGCGTGACCCCGTCGAGCGGAGTCGGCGATGGGAAGGCGAACCTGATCCAGCTGCCGGCTCCACCACCGTTCGTGACCCATTCGCGGCCGGTGGCCGACTGGGCGGCGATCGGGAACCCGTCCCTCGCCTTCTCGGGGCGTTGCGCGGGCGACCTGCTCGACGACGCGCTGACCGTGACGCCTGCCCCGCGTGCCGCGTTCCCGGTGGACTCGACGCCGACGAGGTACTGGCGCTCGAGCCACACATCGTGCGGGTAGGTCGGGCAGGGCTCGTTGGGATCCGCGCACAGGTACTTGTCGTATGCCGCGAACGTCACGAACGCGTCGATGGTCTTCTGGAGATCGCTCCCTGCCACGTTCTCCACGAGGTGCCAGATCGGGTACCCCTCGTACGACAGGAGCGTGTGCGGCGCCGTGTACTCGTCGCTCGCGAGCCGGGCGAACAGCGCGGTCGCCCGATGGTCGCTGTGGTCGTCGAGGTTGCCGGGATCCGAGGTCCAGTCCTGGCATCGCACGGTGCGGGCGTCGAAGCTCGCCATCAGCTGGACGAGGATGTCGCGAACCTCGTCCCGCGTGTACCACTGCGCCGAATCGACCGTGTGCACGAGCGGGATCTCGCCGTCCCACAGCTTCGCGAGGCTCTCCCAGCCGTAGGCCTCGCTGCCGCCGCCGTCGAATCCATCGGGGATTCGCAGGAACACGACGGAGACGTGCGGAGCGTCGGTGAGCGTGTGCACGGAGATCTGGCCGGCCGTCACCCCCGCATCCGAGGCGCTCCAGACGTCGTCGACGCCCGCCATCTGCGCGTAGGTCGCGCGGATCCCGTCCTCCAGTCCGAGCCAGTAGTCCGGACCTTCGCCCGCCTCACCGGCCGTCGTGAAGACCGTCCGAGCGCATCGCCCGGCCTCGATGTCCTGCAGGATCTGCGGATTCAGGAAGAGCAGGTCGTCGTCGGGATGCGCCACGATCGTGAGCGCGCCCCCCGTGCAGTCTGTCGGCGCAGCCATGGGTCCGTCCCCCTCCGGATGACTCGAGGGTAGTGACGTGACCGCCCGCCCGAAACCCCGCATTCCGGATGCCCCGGCGCGTCCGCATCGCCGAACCCCCCGATCAGGGGAGTTTTCCATTTCTGTGGCCCGGCTTATGAGTGTTGATCAACATATGTCCGATGATTGACAGTGTACTTTCGACGCCATAGTCTGCGGATCAGTACATACATCGACAGAATGGTTTCCGCGAAGCCCCTGTCGGTCGCTCTGACGCGAAGCCGCGACGGGATGCTCCGTCGCGCCGTCGCGCCCTGTCACCGTCGACGGAGGATCGCATGTCCCGTGCACCGGCAACCGCCCCCGCCGACACGGCTGCGATCGGAGCGGGGCTGGCCGCACGGGTCGAGCGGTTCATGGTCCAGGCGCCGCTGTTCGCGGCCGAACTGTGGGGCGAGGTGGGCCGCCGGTCGGCCGCCGCGGGGCCCGAGATGTCCGACCTCGTCGACGCGGCTCGCGCCGCCGACGGCGGCAAGTACGTGCGGCCGCGACTGGTCGCCACGGCGTTCTTCGGACTGGACGGCGTCGACGTGGCGCTGCTCCGTCGCGTGGCCGGTGCGCAGCAGCTGCTGCACCTCGGGCTCTGCATGCACGACGACGTCATCGACGGGGACCGCGTGCGTCATGGCCGCCCGAACGTCGTCGGCCTCGGCGAGCGCGACGCGCAGTCCGCCGGGCTCGATGCATCCGCCGCCGCACGCCAGGGCGCGGCATCCGGGATCCTCGCCGGCGACCTGGCGCTCAACGCCGCGATCCTCGCGCTCCTGACCGCTCCGACGGCCCTCGCCACCCGCGCGCGGCTGGCCGAGGCCGCACTCGACGCCGTCGAGCGCACCATCGCGGGCGAGCTCCTCGACGTCCGCTCCGAGCTGGTCGCCCCGGCGAGGTCCCAGCCGCTGCAGGTGGCGCTGCTGAAGACGGCCTCCTACAGCGTGACCCTCCCCCTCACCCTCGGCGCCATCGCCGCCGGGGCCGACGACCCGGCGACCTTCGCGGCGCTCGAGCGCGTCGGCTCGGCGTTCGGCATCGCCTACCAGCTCAGCGACGACGACCTCGGGCTGTTCGGATCGCCGGTCGTCACGGGCAAGTCCGCACTGTCGGACCTGCGCGACGGCAAGCGCACCGAGCACATCCGGTTGGCGCACGCCCGGGCCGCCGCCGCCGACCGCGACCTCATCGACGACGTGCTCGGCCGCGCCGATGCGACCGAGCTGGATGCCCAGCGCGTCCGCGCCGTCGTCGCCGCCACGGGTGCCCGTGCCGCCGTGCACGACCTCATCGACCGGCATCTCGACCACGGCGTCCGCGTCGCGTCCGACGACCTGCCGCCCGCACTCGCCGGGCACCTCGCCGACCTCGCCCGCACGCTCCGCACCCGCGAGCGCTGATCCGACCCACGTAGGAGGAGACACCGTGACCATCACCCCCGACGAACTTCACGACACCGCGACGGATGCCGCGTGGACCCGAGGCCGGGTCGGCCTCTGGCTCATCGGCGCCCGCGGTTCCGTCGCCACAACCGCCGCCGTGGGCGTGCAGGCCCTCGCCGCGCGGATCGCGCCGCCCACCGGATGCGCCACGGCGGGGCCCGGCTTCACGGGCGTGCCGCTGCCCGGATTCGACCAGATCGTGATCGGCGGCCATGACGTGAGCACCATGCCGATCGCGCGCCGGGCGGAGGCACTGGCCGACGTGGGCATGCTGCCCGCCGGCGTGGTCGCCGAGGTGCACGCGGCGCTCGGGGCGATCGACGCCGAGATCCGGCCGGGCTACGACCCGGCCACCGACACCGGGTCGCAGGCCGACGCGGTGCGGCGCCTGAGCGACGACATCACCGCGTTCCGCGCGCGTCACCGCCTCGCGCACGTGGTCGTCATCGACGTCTCGTCCACCGAGGCGCTGCCCGAGGACCGACCCGAGTTCCACGACCCCGAGCTGCTCGTCGCCGCGCTCGCGGATCCCGAGCAGCAGATCCTCCCCCCGAGCTCGGTCGCCGCACTCGCGGCCGTGGAGTCGGGCAGCGCGTACGCCTGCTTCACCCCGTCGACCGGCCTCTGGCTCCCCGCGCTGCGCACGATCGCGGAGCGCCGCGGCATCCCGTACGCCGGGCAGGACGGCAAGACCGGGGAGACCCTGCTGCGCACCGTGCTCGCGCCGATGTTCACCGAGCGCGGCATGCACGTGCGCTCGTGGGCGGGCACCAACCTCCTCGGCGGCGGCGACGGTGCGACGCTGGCCGACCCCGAGGCGGTGCGCAGCAAGCTCGTCTCGAAGAACCGCGGACTCATCAGCCTCGTCGGCGACCACGTCGTCGCACCGCTCCACATCGACAACGTGCCCGACCTCGGCGACGTCAAGACGGCCTGGGACCACGTGCACGTCGAGGGATTCCTCTCGACGCGGATCACGCTGCAGACCACCTGGAGCGCCTACGACTCCATGCTCGCCGCGCCCCTCGTCATCGACCTCGCGCGGCTGCTCTCGCTGGCCGACGCCGCCGGACAGCGCGGCGCGCTCCCCGCCCTCGGCTTCTTCTTCAAGGACCCGTGGGGCAGCGACGTGCACGCGTTCGCCGACCAGGCGACCGCGCTGCGCTCGTGGGCGTCGGAGACCGGGCTCGCGGTCGCCGCGACGTCCGTACAGGCGCTGCCCGCGGTGCCCGCCGTGCCGGCCGCGATCGGCGGCGCACGGTGACCACCGTCAGTGACGTGCTCGAGCTCGTGCGGGCGCCCGCGGCGCTCACCGTGCTCGGGGACACCGCGGTCGGCGCGCACGCGGCATCCGGCGGATTCGACCGACGAGGCTGGCTCCTCCCGCTCGCGTCGGCGGCGATCTACAGCGGCGGCATGGCGCTCAACGACTGGGCCGACCGCGACGTCGACGCCGTCGAGCGACCTGAGCGGCCGATCCCCTCGGGCCGGGTCCGCCCGAAGCAGGCGCTCGCGGTCGCGGCCGCCTGCGGCGTGGCCGGCCTCGTACTCGCGGCCGCGGGCGGCGGACGCCGCTCGCTGGCGGTCGCCGTGCCGCTCGTCGCGGCCGTCGTCGCCTACGACGTCGTCGCGAAGCCCACCGCGGCCGGCCCGCTCGTGATGGCGGCGTGCCGTGCGCTCGACGTGATGATGGGCGCGCGCGGGTCGTCGCGCGCGCTTCCGGCCGCGCTCACCATCGGCACGCACACGGCGGGCGTCACCGCGCTCTCGCGGGGCGAGGTGCATGGTGGATCGGCGGCCGAGATCGGCACGGCCCTGGCTGCGACGGGCGCTGCCGCGGCATCCGTCGACGCCGTCGCGCCCTCGGTGCAGACGCCGCTCGCGCGTGCGGCCGGCGCGGCCGGCGCGGCGGGCTACCTGGTCTCAGCACTGCCGACCCAGCTCGCCGCCGCCGATGACCCCTCGCCCACGCGCGTGCGCGATGCGACGCGCACGGGCATCGGCTCGGTCGTGCCGCTGCAGGCGGCGCTCGTCGCCCGGAGCGGATCCCTCGCCGTCGCGCTCGGCCTCGCGGCGCTCGACGGCACTCGTCGACTGCTCATGGCGCGCCGGCGCGCGGGAGACGTGACGTGAGCCCCTTCCAGCCCGTGTCGGCCTTCGCCGGCTCGGCTGCACGGCTCCCCGGGCGGGCCGGCGCGCTCGCCGAGCCCGGCCTGTCGGGCGCCGTCTTCACGCTCGGCTACGGCACGAACGGATTCGCCGACCATGCGCTGGACGACGCGGTGCTCGTGCTCGACCGCCTCGGCTACCGTGCCATCGCGCTCACGCTGGGGCACCCGCACCTCGATCCGTTCGCAGCCGACGCCGATCGCATCGCGGGCCGCCTGCGCCGACGGCTCGACGACCTGGGCTGGCGCCTCGTCGTCGAGACCGGCGCCCGCTACACGCTCGACCCGTTCCGGAAGCACCGGCCCAACCTGCTCGACGACGACGCGAGCCTGCGCGAGGTGTTCCTGCGTCGGGCCGTCGACCTCGCCGCCGTGCTCGGGGCGGAGTGCGTGTCGCTGTGGTCGGGCGTGCTGCCCGACGAGGTCTCGCCCCAGCGGGGCGGCGATCGGCTGCGCGAGCGCCTCGACGGCCTCGTGGCGCACGCCGCGGCATCCGGTGTCGACCTCGCGTTCGAGCCCGAACCGGGCATGCTCGTCGAGACCGTCGCCGACGCGCTGCGCCTGCGCCGCGACCTCGGAGACCCGCCCGCGCTCGGCCTCACGGTCGACCTCGGGCACTGCGTGGTCGTCGAGCCCGAGGGCGTCGTCGGCGCCCTGCGCGCGGCCGGGCCGCTGCTGCGCAACGTGCAGGTCGACGACATGCTCCCCGCCGCCCACGAGCACCTCGAGCTCGGGCGCGGGGTGCTCGACCTCGCGGCCGCGCTGCGGACCCTCGACGAGCTCGACTACGACGGGATCGCCGCGGTCGAGCTCCCGCGGCACTCCCACGACGCGCCCGCTGTCGCGGCGCGCTGCATGACCGCACTCCACGACGCCTGGGAGGCACGATGAACGATGGATGGATCACCGAGGGCGTCGCGGCGGTCGCCGCCGAGCCTTCCCGCATCGCCGAGCTCTTCCCCGCGGCGGGCCGGGCGGTCGGCCGGGATCCCGTCGATCCCGATGCCGACCCGCTCGGATTGGTGCACGGCACGCTCGACGACCGGGCCCGCGAGGAGCTCGTTGCCGCGCTGCTCGCGGCGCTGCCGCCGGCGGAGGCCGCGCGCGAGCTCGGCGACCTCTACCGCTACGGCGACGACGCCGAGCGGCGCGGAGTGCTGCGCGGGCTCAGCGCCGCCGACCCCGACGCCGCGCCGATCGTGACGGCCGGGCTCGACCTCGTCGCCGACGCGCTCCGCACGAACGACCCCAGGCTGGTGGCGGCCGCGCTCGGGCCGTTCGGCGCACGCCACCTCGACCAGCACGCGTGGCGGCACGGCGTGCTGAAGGTCCTCTTCATGGGCATCCCGCTCGAGGCCATCGCCGAGGTCGACCGGCGCGGCGACGACGAGCTCACGCGCATGGCCGCCGCCCTCGTGGCCGAGCGCCGCGCGGCATCCCGCGACATCACCGACGACATGGCCCGCCTCGCAGGGGGCGGCCGCGTCGCAGACGGCAGCGACCACGCCGACGACCACTCGACGACCGCACACGACCACGAGCAGGAGGCCTGACCCGTGCGCATCTTCGACCCGCACATCCACATGACGTCGCGCACCACGAACGACTACACGGCGATGTACGACGCCGGCGTGCGCGCGGTCGTCGAGCCCTCGTTCTGGCTCGGGCAGCCGCGCACCAACGTCGGCAGCTTCGCCGACTACTTCGACGCGCTCATCGGCTGGGAGCGGTTCCGGGCGGCGCAGTACGGCATCCGCCACCACGCCACCATCGGCCTGAACCCGAAGGAGGCCAACGACCCGCGCTGCCACGAGGTGCTCGCCCTGCTCCCCCGCTACCTCGCGAAGGACGGCGTCGTCGCCGTCGGCGAGACGGGCTACGACTCGATGACCCCCGCGGAGGACGAGGCATTCGCCGCGCAGCTGGAGCTCGCCGACCGATTCGGGCTGCCCGCACTCGTGCACACCCCGCATCGCGACAAGGCCGCGGGCACCTTGCGCACGCTCGACGTGGTGCGCGAGTCGGGCCTCGCGCCCGAGCGGGTCGTCGTCGACCACCTCAACGAGATGACCGTGCGCGCGGTCGCCGAGAGCGGCTGCTGGATGGGCTTCTCCATCTACCCCGACACGAAGATGGACGAGCGCCGGTTCGTCGCGATCCTGCAGGAGTACGGCACCGAGCGGATGCTCGCGAACAGCGCCGCCGACTGGGGCCACTCCGACCCGCTGAAGACGCGGGCCACCGCAGAGGCGATGCTCGAGGCCGGGTTCACGCTCGACGACGTCGACGTGGTGCTCTGGCGGAACCCCGTCGCGTTCTTCGGCCAGAGCGGCCGGCTGAACCTCGACCCGGTGCCCGGATTCGAGGCGGATGCCGCGGACGTCGCCTTCGCCGCTGCCGGTGCGACCTTCGAGGGCAACTCGGTGCTGCGGGGGGTGCGCGCCTGATGGAGCTCTCGTACTGCACGAACGTGCATCCCGCCGAGGACCTCGAGGGCGTGCTCGCGCAGCTCGACGCGTACGCGGGTCCCGCCCGGCGTGCTGCCGGGCTCGACCGCCTTGGCGTCGGCCTGTGGCTGCCCGCCGACCTCGCTCGACGGCTCGCCGCCGACCCCGAGGCGCGCGATCGCCTGCGCGCCGGCCTCGAGGCGAACGGCCTCGAGGTGCGCACGATCAACGCCTTTCCCTACGCCGCGTTCCACGCCGACGTCGTGAAGCTCGACGTGTACCGGCCCGACTGGACCGACACGCGCCGCGCCGACTACACGCTCGACTGCGCCACGGTGCTCGCCGAGCTCCTGCCGCCCCGCGGGTCGGGCAGCATCTCGACGCTGCCGCTCGGCTGGCGCACACCCTGGACCGCCGACGACGACGCGCGCGCGACCGCCGCGCTGCGGCGCGTCTCGAACGGCCTCCGCGACCTGCGCGAGCGCACCGGCCGCACCGTTCGCCTCGCGATCGAGCCCGAGCCGGGCTGCGTGCTCGACACCGTGGCCGACGTGGTCCGATGGCTCGCGCCGCGCCTGCGTGCGACCCGGCCCGACGCCGAGACGGATGCCGCGCCCGGCCGCCGCGCCGACGGCATCGACCCCGAGCACGTGGGCCTCTGCCTCGACACCTGTCACCTCGCGGTCTCGTTCGCCGATCCGAGCGCGACCGTGCGCCTCGTGGAGGCGGCCGGCATCCGCATCGTGAAGGTGCAGGCGTCGGCCGCGCTCCACGTCGACGACCCCGCCGACCCCGCCAGCCGCGCAGCAGTCGCCGCCTTCGTCGAGCAGCGGTACCTGCACCAGACGCGCGAGCTCGGCCCCGACGGCGACGTGATCCCGGCCGACGACCTCCCCGAGGCGCTCGAGGACCTGCCGGCCGATGGGCCCTGGCGCGTGCACTTCCACGTGCCGCTGCACCTCGCCCCGACGCCGCCGCTCCGCGCCACCACCGAGGGGCTGCGCGAGGCGGTGGCCGCCGTGCGGGCGACGAAGCATGGCGACGAGGCGCACCTCGACATCGAGACGTACACGTGGTCGGTGCTGCCCGGCGGCGTGGACGATCTCGTCGACGGCATCGCGGCCGAGGTGCGCTGGGCGGTCGAGGAGCTGCTCACCGACGACGAGGCGGCCGCCGTGGCATCCGCTCGCACGCCCGCCGCCCTCGAGGAGGTCGCCTCGTGACCCGCGTGCTCCTGCTCGACGTCGTCGGCCTCACCGAGCAGGCGCTCGCGCACATGCCGCGCCTGCGCGCCATGGCAGCCGGCGGCGTGCGGACCCGTCTCGGGACCGTGCTGCCGGCGGTCACCTGCAGCGTGCAGTCCACGATGCTCACCGGGCTCGCGCCGGCCCAGCACGGCATCGTCGGCAACGGCTGGTACCTGCGCGACATCGGCGAGGTGAACCTCTGGCGGCAGCACAACGCGCTCGTCGGCGGCGAGAAGGTCTGGGAGACCGCGCGTCGCGCCGAGCCCGGCTTCACGGCCGCGAACGTCGGCTGGTGGTACGCGATGGGCGCGAGCACCGACATCACCGTCACGCCACGTCCGATCTACCACGCCGACGGACGCAAGTCGCCCGACGCGTACACGCGGCCGCCCGCGCTGCACGACCGGCTCACCGAGGAGCTCGGCACGTTCCCGCTCTTCCACTACTGGGGACCGACGGCGTCGATCCGCTCGAGCCGATGGATCGTCGAGGCGACGCGCATCCTCCTGCGCGAGCAGGGCTCCGACCTCGTCATGGCCTACCTGCCGCACCTCGACTACGACCTGCAGCGCTTCGGACCCGACTCACCCGAGGCCGACCGAGCCGCCGCCGAGCTGGATGCCGCGCTCGCGCCGCTCCTCGACGACGCGCTGACGCTCGGGGCATCCGTCATCGCCGTCGCCGAGTACGGCATCGCGCGGGCCGACCGACCCGTCGACGTCAACCGGATGCTGCGTGCCGAGGGCCTGCTCGAGGTGCACGAGCAGCAGGGGCGCGAGCTCCTCGACCCGCTCACCTCGCGGGCGTTCGCGGTCGCCGACCACCAGGTCGCCCACGTCTACGTGGCGGACCCGGCCGACGTGCCGCGCGTGCGCGACCTGCTCGAGCGACTGCCCGGCGTCGACGAGGTGCTCGACCGCGAGCAGCAGGCCAGGTACGGCCTCGACCACGAACGCTCGGGCGAGCTCGTCGCGATCGCCGAGCCCGGCGCGTGGTTCACCTACTACTACTGGCTCGACGACGACCGCGCCCCCGACTTCGCGCGCGGCGTCGAGATCCACCGCAAGCCGGGGTACGACCCGGCCGAACTCTTCCTCGATCCGGCCGACCCGCTCGTGAAGCTGCGCGCGGGCATGAACCTCGTGCGCAAGAAGCTCGGGCTGCGGTACGCGATGAACGTGATCCCGCTGGATCCGTCGTGCGTGCGCGGCACCCACGGCCGGCTGCCCGACTCGGCCGACGACACGCCGCTCCTCATCTGCTCCGACGCCTCGCTGCCGTTCTGGGATGCCGCGCCCGCCCTGCTGCCGGCCGCCGGCGTGCGCGACCTCGTGCTGCAGGCGGCACGGGTGGCCGGGGCGGCGGTGCCGCGGTGAGCGTGCAGGCGGGTGTCGCGGACGCGCTGGCGGGCGTCGCGGCGGGCGGAGGCGCGGCGGCCGAAGTCGGCTCCCCCGCCGACGTCGAGCTCGTCGTGCTCCTCGACGAGGCCGGATCGCCCGTCGGCACGGCCGACAAGCGGCTCGTGCACGGACCCGACACCCCGCTGCACCTGGCGTTCTCGTGCTACGGCCTCGACGCCGACGGCCGGATGCTCCTGACGCGTCGCTCGCTCGCGAAGCGCACGTGGCCGGGCGTCTGGACGAACGCCTGCTGCGGCCATCCCGCCCCCGGCGAGGACGTCGAGGACGCCGTCGTGCGCCGCGTGCGCCGGGAGCTCGGCGTGGAGCCGCGCGAGCTCCGGCTCGTGCTGCCCGACTTCCGCTACCGTGCGGTGGCGCCCGACGGCACCGTCGAGCACGAGGTCTGCCCGGTGTACGTGGCCGAGCTGCCGACGGCGCTCGCGCCCGACCCCGACGAGGTGCTCGAGTGGGCCTGGGTCGCGCCGTCGGCCTTTCTCGAGCTCGCGGAGACCGCGCCGTTCCTGCTCAGCCCGTGGAGCGTGCTGCAGGCCGCCGAGTTCCGTCGTGGGAGCGCGCTCACGCCGATCGATCCGGCAAGCGCCTTCCGAGAACCTTCCGCCCGCTGACCATCGAGCATCGGTCATTCCCCGACCGATCGGTCGGCCGCGCGATGCCTCGACGGAAATCGCGGAGACATCCGAGTCTGGTGCTCGATCTTCGACCCCGAAACGTGAGAGAATATGACTATGAACGACGTAAGTCCTCCGGTCGACGACGCGCACGTCACCGCACTCGGATCCTCGGTCGCGAGCGACCTCTTCCAGATCCTGCGCGACGGCCGTCCCCGCACCCGCACCGAGCTCTCCGCCATGACCGGGCTCGCGCGATCCACGGTCGCGCTGCGCATCGACGCGCTCATGAACCTCGGCCTCGTCGGCCCCGTCGGCGACGCCGTCTCCACGGGCGGTCGCCCGTCGAGCCAGTTCGCGATCACGGCCAGCGGCCGCGTCGTGCTCGGCGTCGACGTCGGCGCCTCGCACGTGCGCCTCGCCGTCAGCGACCTCACCGGCCGCATCCTCGGCGAGAGCGACGACCGCATCCCGGTGTCCGACGGCCCCGAGGCCGTGCTGGGCTGGGTCTCCACGGCGGCGAAGGAGCTGCTCGCGCGCGTCGGCCGCGACGAGCGCGACCTCCTCGCGATCGGCATCGGCCTGCCCGGTCCGGTCGAGCACAGCACCGGCCGCCCCATCAACCCGCCCATCATGCCCGGGTGGGACCGCTTCGACGTGCCCGGCTGGTTCAGCGACGTCTTCGACGCGCCCGTGCTCGTCGACAACGACGTGAACATCATGGCGCTCGGCGAGCGCGAGCTCTCGTGGCCCGAGGTCGACCACCTCATCTTCGTGAAGGTCGCCACGGGCATCGGCTCGGGCGTCATCTCGGGCGGCATCCTCCAGCGCGGCGCCCAGGGCACCGCGGGCGACATCGGCCACGTCTACGTCGCGCGCGGCGCCGACGTGCCCTGCACGTGCGGCAACCGCGGATGCCTCGAGGCCCTCGCCTCGGGTCCCGCCATCGCCCGCGAGCTGCGCGAGACGGGCCTCGTGGCCGAGTCGAGCCAGGACGTCGTCGACCTCGTGAAGCGCGGCAACATCGACGCCATCCAGTCGGTGCGCCAGGCCGGCCGAGACATCGGCGAGGTGCTCACCACCTGCGTGAGCCTCATCAACCCCTCGGTCATCGTCATCGGCGGCAACCTCGCCCAGGCGGGCGAGCACCTCATCGCCGGCGTCCGCGAGATCGTCTACACGCGCTCCATGCCGCTCGCGACCGAGCACCTGCAGATCACGCAGTCCAAGGCCGGGTCGGATGCCGCGGTGCTCGGCGCCTGCATGCTGGCGATCCACCACGCGCTCTCGCCCGAGAGCGTCGAGGCCATGGTCGTCGGTGCGCCCGTGCCCGTTCCCGTGAAGTAGCGACGTCCGCCCGCGGCATCCGCTGCGCACGTGAGGAAGCCCCGGTCATTCCGACCGGGGCTTCCTGCATGCCCGGCGCTCGTCGGCGCCGACGTGGTGCTGCTCGCCTACTTCGTGCTGAACGCGGCGTCGAATGCGGCGTCGGGCGCGTCGAACGCGAGCCGGCGCACGAACTCGAGCGCCTCGGGTGCGCCGATGAGGCGGTCCATGCCGGCGTCCTCCCACTCCACCGAGATGGGGCCCTGGTAGCCGATCGTGTTGAGCATGCGGAACGCGTCCTCCCACGGCACGTCGCCGTGGCCGGTCGAGATGAAGTCCCAGCCGCGGCGCGGATCGGCCCACGCGAGGTGCGAGCCGAGGCGGCCGTTGCGGCCGTTCACCATGCGCTTGCGCGTGTCCTTGCAGTCCACGTGGTAGATGCGGTCCTTGAAGTCCCAGAGGAAGCCCACGGGGTCGAGGTCCTGCCACACCATGTGCGACGGGTCCCAGTTGAGGCCGAACGCCTCGCGGTGGCCGATCGCCTCGAGCGTGCGCACGGTCGTCCAGTAGTCGTACGCGATCTCGGACGGGTGCACCTCGTGCGCGAACCGCACGCCGACCTCGTCGTAGACGTCGAGGATCGGGTTCCAGCGGTCGGCGAAGTCCTGATAGCCCGCGTCGATGAGCTCCTGCGACACCGGCGGGAACATGGCGACGTACTTCCAGATGGCCGAGCCGGTGAAGCCCACGACGGTCTTCACGCCGAGCTTCGCCGCGAGTCGCGCGGTGTGCTGCATCTCCTCGGCGGCGCGCTGCCGCACGCCCTCGGGCTCGCCGTCGCCCCACACGCGGGCTGACAGGATGTCACGGTGTCGCGAGTCGATGGGGTCGTCGCAGACGGCCTGGCCCTTGAGGTGGTTCGAGATCGCCCACACCTTCAACCCGTACCGGTCGAGCAGGGCGAGCCTGTCCTCGATGTAGGCGTCGTCGTCCCAGCGCCACGGGTCGAGGTGGTCGCCCCAGCAGGCGATCTCGAGTCCGTCGTAGCCCCACTCCGAGGCGAGGCGCGCGACCTCCTCGAGCGGCAGGTCGGCCCACTGGCCGGTGAACAAGGTGATGGGTCTGGTCACGGGATCCTCCTCGATGCGTTGTGACGATATGGGGTCAGCCGACGTTCGTCCAGACGCCGCGCTCCTCCGAGCTGCGCTCGACCGCGCCGAGCACGCGCTGCACGTGGAGTCCGTCGGCGAACGACGGCTCGGGCTGCACGCCGGCGGCGATCGCCTCGACGAAGTCCTTCGCCTGGTGGCTGAAGCCGTGCTCGTAACCGAGCATGTGACCGGCGGGCCACCATGCGCCGACGTAGGGGTGCTCGGGCTCGGTCACGAGGATCTTCGTGAAGCCCTGGCGGCCGGCGGGCGCGGCATCGTCGTAGACGTGCAGCGCGTTCATGTCCTCGAGGTCGAAGGCGATCGCGCCGTTCGAACCCGAAACCTCGATGCGCAGGGCGTTCTTGCGGCCGGTGCTCATGCGCGAGGCGACGTAGGAGCCGAGCGCTCCCCCGTCGAAGCGGCCGGTGAAGAGCGCGACATCGTCGACGGTCACGGTGCCGACGCCGACGCCGGCGGTGCCCGAGAGCCCCGAGCCCGACTCGAGCAGCGGACGCTCCTTCACGACGGTCTCGATCGTTCCCGCCACGTCGACGAGGCGCTGGCCGGTGATGAACTGGGAGAGGTCGATGGCGTGCGCGCCGATGTCGCCGAGGGCGCCCGAACCGGCGTGCTCCTTCTGCAGGCGCCACGCGAGCGGGGCCTTCTCGTCGACGAGCCAGTCCTGCAGGTACTCGGCGCGCACCTGGCGGATGTCGCCGATGCCGCCGCTCGTCACGATCTCGCGAGCGAGCGCGACCGCGGGGACGCGTCGGTAGGTGAAGCCGACCATGGCGTACACGCCCCTGGCGGCGGCCTCCGCGGCCGCCGCGGCCATGGCCTCGGCCTCCTCGACGGTGTTCGCGAGCGGCTTCTCGCAGAGCACGTGCTTGCCGGCCGCGAGCGCGGCGATGGCGATCTCGGCGTGCGAATCGCCGGGGGTGACGATGTCGACCACGTCGATGTCGTCGCGGTCGAGCACCTCGCGCCAGTCGCTCGAGGTCTCCGACCAGCCCCACTTGGCTGCGGCGGATGCCACGGCGCCGCCGTTGCGCCCGACGAGGAGCGTCATCTCGGGCGTGGCGGGCAAGTCGAAGAAGCGTGGCGCGACGCGCCATCCCTGGGAGTGGGCGGCACCCATGAATCCGTAGCCGATCATGGCTACCCGCAACGTGCTCATCGTTCTCTCTCTCCTCCCCGGCGAGGGGTGGGTCATGGGACGCCCGCGTCGCGAGCGCGACGCGGGCGTCCGGTTCGTCGTGCGGCTGCACCGGTGAGCAGGAGGGCCCTGTCCAGGCGGGCGTCCCCCGCTCACCGGTCGGCCGTGATCAGGATGTGAACGCGGTCGGGAGGTACTCGTCCACGTTCTCGGCCGTCACGACGGGTGCGTAGAGCACGACGCGGTTCGGCACATCCTGCTCGACGAGGTCGCCCAGCGCCTTGCCCTGCGCCACGAGGCGGGCGAGCGCGATGCCGTCGGCGCCCTGCGTCGACGGGTAGATGACCGTCGCCTCGAGCACGGAGTCACCGGACTTGATCTGGTCCATCGCGTTCTTCGAGCCGGCGCCGCCGACCATGAAGAACTCGTCACGACCCGCCGCGTCGATCGCGGCGAGGACGCCGACGCCCTGGTCGTCGTCGTGGTTCCAGATGGCGTCGATCTGCGGCGCGGCAGACAGCAGCTGCGAAGCGGCAGCCTCGCCGCCCTGCACGGTGAAGTCCGCGGCGACGCGGTTGCTGACCTCGAGCCCGCAGTCCTCGAGCGCGTCGGCGAAGCCGCGCGACCGGTCCTGCGTGAGCGGCAGCGAGTCGATGCCGGCGATCTCGGCGACGACCGCGTCGGGGTTGTCGCCGAGCTTCTCGCAGATGTAGGTGCCGGCGCTGACGCCCATGCCGTAGTTGTCGCCGAGTACGGTGGTGCGGGCCGCGAACGGGCTCGAGAACTCGCGGTCGACGTTGATGACCGGGATGCCGGCCTCCATGGCCTTGATCGCGACCTCGGTGAGCGCAGCGCCGTCGGTCGGCAGCAGCACGATGGCGTCGACGCCGTCGTTGATGAAGGTCTCGACCTGGCTGATCTGCAGGTTGGCGTCGTTCGTGCCCTCGGCGACGACGAGCTCGACGTCGTCGTACTTCTCCGCCTCGGCGATGGCCGCCGAGTTGATGGCGCCGAGCCAGCCATGGTCGGCGGCCGGGCCCGAGAACCCGATGCGGACCGTCTCGCCGGACTCCGAGTTGTTGGCGTTGTTCGTCGGACCGGCGTTGGTCTCATCGGTCGAGGCGGTGCAGCCGGTCACGAGGCCCGTGACCGCCAGCATGATGCCCGCCGCGGCGAGCAGGTGCCGACGGGAGTGCGCTGTGCGCATGTGCTTCCTCCGTTTCAGTGATTCGCAGACATGCCGGCGGAGACGCGGTGCGGCGCGTACCCGGGGAGGGGATCGGCAGCTGCTGTCCACGCTGACATTCGTCACCGTAGCATACGTGCGCGCTCGGTTGTCACCTTTTTATCGTGACTCGTCGTAAGTCGTGACCGACCCGTGACCATGGTGCTGAGCCACGCGCGCGCGCATGCACGCGTAGTGGTTCAGGGGCGACGTCCGTCCTGGATGGGTAGTCGCCGAAGGCTGGCATCTGTTATGTTCGTCGCATGATCAAAGGTGATAACACTGCGTCATTACTCGAGATGCGCGGGATCACGAAGGAGTTCGCCGGCGTCCGAGCGCTCTCCGGCGTCGACCTCGAGGTGTTCGCAGGCGAGGTGCACTGCGTTCTCGGCCAGAACGGCGCGGGCAAGTCGACGCTCATCAAGGTGCTCGCCGGCGCGCACCAGCCCGAAGGCGGCGAGATCCTGTGGCAGGGCGAGCCCGTGCAGATCCACAATCCGGTCGCGGCCATCGACCTGGGCATCGCGACGATGTACCAGGAGCTCGACGTCGTCGACGGCCTGAGCATCGCCGAGAACATCTACCTCGGGCACGAGCTGGCCACGGGCGGGGTGCTCCACCGCGGCCAGGCCGCGAAGCACACGCGTGAGCTGCTCACGAGGCTCGGCCACGGCAACCTCTCCCCGCACCGCGAGGTCGGCACGCTCTCCGCGGCCAACAAGCAGATCGTCAGCATGGCGCGCGCCCTCTCGCACGACGCCAAGCTGATCATCATGGACGAGCCGAGCGCCGTGCTCGACTCCGAGGAGGTCAAGAACCTCTTCCGGGTCGTCCGAGAGCTCACGGCGCAGGGCATCGCGATCATCTACATCTCGCATCGCCTCGAGGAGATCCGCCAGATCGGCGACCGGATCACGGTCATCAAGGACGGCCGGAGCATGGCGACGGGCCTGAAGGTGTCCGAGACCCCGACCCCCGAGCTCATCCGGCTGATGACGGGCCGCTCGGTCGAGAACGTGTTCCCGGCTCGCACGCCCGTCCCCGCCGACGCCCCAGTGGTGCTGGCAGTCGACGACCTCGGCCTGCGGGGCGAGTTCTCGGACGTGTCGTTCGAGGTCCGCGCCGGCGAGGTCGTCGGCCTCGCCGGGCTCGTCGGCTCCGGTCGCTCCGAGATCCTCGAGACCATCTACGGCGCCCGCAAGGCGACGTCGGGCACCGTCTCCGTCGCCGGCAACCGCCTGAAGGCCGGATCCGTGAACGCGGCGGTCGAGGCCGGCGTCGGGCTCTCCCCCGAGGAGCGCAAGAGCCAGGGCCTCATCCTCGACGAGCCGATCTTCAAGAACGTCACGCTGGCGACCTTCGCCCGCTTCGCCCGCGCCTCGTTCCTCGACGAGCGCCGCGAGCGCTCGGTCACCCGTGAGCAGATCGAGGCGCTCGAGCTGCGGCCCGCCGACCCCGACCGCGTCACCGGAACGCTGTCGGGCGGCAATCAGCAGAAGATCCTCCTCGGTCGCTGGCTCGTGCACGGCACCCGCGTGCTGTTGCTCGACGAGCCCACCCGAGGCGTCGACGTCGGCGCCCGCGCCGAGATCTACGCCCTCATCCGTCGCCTCGCCGACGCCGGCAACGCCATCGTCGTCGTCTCGAGCGAGATCGAGGAGGTGCTCGGGCTCTCCGATCGCGTCCTGGTCATCGCCGACGGCCGCGTCCTGCACACCACCCCCGCCACCGACATCGACGAGCACGGCGTGCTCGACCTCATCATGGAAGGAGTCGCCGCGTGAGCGACCAGACCACCGCCCCCGCCGCCGAAGCGACGACCGACGCACCGAAATCCGACGAGAGCCTCGCGCGGCGGCTGCTCGGTGGCTCGGTGGGACGCAACCTCGGCCTCGTCATCGCCCTCCTGCTGCTCGTCGCCGTCGGCGCGATCACCGCGGGCGACCGCTTCTGGAACTTCGAGAACTTCCTGACGATCATCCGCTTCGCCTCGATCATCGGCGTCATCAGCATCGGCATGACGTTCGTGATCACCGCGGGCGGCATCGACCTCTCCGTCGGATCGGTCATGGGCCTCGCGACGGTCGTCGCATCGCTCTCATGGGTGCAGGCCGCATCCGATCAGACCAGCTGGCTGCTCATGGTGGCTGTCGCGCTCGCGGTCGGTGCCGGGGCGGGCCTCATCAACGGCATCGTGATCGCCTACGGCAAAGTGGTGCCGTTCATGGCGACACTCGCCATGCTCGTCGGCGCCCGCGGCCTGGCCGAGCTGCTGTCGAACAAGACGACCCAGATCGTGAACGTCCAGGGGTTCCTCGACTTCTTCCGGGGATCCTTCCTCGGCATCTCGTGGCTCATCTGGATCTTCGTGATCGTCGCCGTCGTCGGCTGGTTCCTGCTCAACCGCACGACCTTCGGTCGCCGCACGGTCGCGATCGGCGGCAACTTCGAGGCCGCCCGCCTCGCCGGCATCCGCGTCAAGCGACACCTCGTCGCGCTGTACGTGCTCGCCGGACTCACCGCGGGCATCGCCGCCGTGATGATGCTCGGCCGCACCACGGCCGGCACGTCGACGCACGGCCTGCTGTACGAGCTCGACGCGATCGCCGCGGTGGTCGTCGGCGGCACGCTCCTCGTCGGCGGTCGCGGCACCATCGTCGGCACGGTCCTCGGCGTCCTGATCTTCTCGACGCTGACGAACGTGTTCACGCAGAACAACCTCTCCACGTCGGTCCAGGCCGTCGTGAAGGGCGTCATCATCGTGATCGCGGTGCTCCTGCAGCAGCGCTTCGCGTCTCGTCCCGGCGGTGGTCGCAGCTCGAGCTGACCCACCGCACCGAACGGCCAGATGCCCCCCGGCGAGCCTCGCCGGGGGGCATCGTCGTGTCCGCGGCATCCGGCATCGGGGGGCCTCACCGGAGACGCATGCGTCCCGGGTCGCCCCCCTAACGGGCGACCCCGGGCCGTGCAGCACCCCTCTACCACGAAAGGAGCAGCCCCGTCAGCCTAGGCCACTTCGGTCGCGGCGCACGTCCCCCAGCACGGGGGTGACGGGGTACACGGCGTCCACGAGGCGGTCATCGGATGCCGCGGATGCCGCGGATGCCGCGGATGCCACGGATGCCGCGCCGGACCGTCCATCCGACGGGCCGGCCGACCGCCCGGGGTCGGGTCGACCGCACCGGCGAGTCGGGGCATCCGCTGCGCCGACGCCCCGTGCGACCCGCCTCGCGGATCGGGGTACACGCCCGAAGGTGCCGCGGCACCCGAATCAGCACCGCCCCGGACGCACGAGAACGGGCCCCGGTTCCGAGGAACCGGGGCCCGTCCATCGGGCGGGGCCTACGTCAACTGCGTGAGGTCCGCGATCACCGCCTGGGCGGCGCGGACGACCAGGTCGGCCGCGTCGGCGTCGGTGCGGATCCGGTTGGGGACCTGCGTGACGATGAACTCGAGCTTGCTGATCGCCGTGGCGGTGTCCCCGGCGGCCAGTGCGGCGTCGACCTCCGCCAGCGTGTCACCGAACGACTGCTTCGCGCCGTTGGTGATGCGCTTGTCCGCCGCGAGCGCGGCGAGCAGCGAACGGATGTCGTTCGTCGACGTGGTGAACGCGAGCTGGTCGAGCTCGACCCCTCCGGTGCTCGTCACGTAGAGCCGGTCGGTGCCCTCGGGCACCTCGAGCAGCGGCGACGAGATCTCCTGCCACGCGCCGCTCGTGTTCGCGACGTCGATGGTGAGGAAGGCGTCGGCGTCGGCCGAACCCCAGCGGAGCGCCAGGGTGCCGGTGCCGATGGCGCGAGCCTCGACGCCGGTGATCCCGATCAGGTTCACCGGGTCGTAGGCGATCCAGTCACCCGCGTCGAACGACACGACCTTGCGCACGCCGTGCGCCGTCGTGTCGTCGACGACCTCGATGCCGCTGCGCGCATCGGCGTGCTCGGCCTGGAGGTCGCGCGGGTTGAGCAGCGTCACCGCGTCGCCGACGAGGGCCGGAGCCGTGGCGCTGCCGCCGTCGGTGTACGAAGCGCCGATCACGCCGTAGATGTTCTCGGTCTCACCGTGGCCGGCCTCGGACTGCGTCTCGATCACGGCCGTGCACCCCGTACCCGTGAAGAGCGGGTGCGCGTGCGTGTTGTCGTGGCCGAGGCCGTAGCTCCAGAGGACGCGCGAGCAGTCGATCGTGGCATCCTCGGGGTCGGTGACCTTCACCTCGAAGGCGACCTTGTCGCCCCAGTCGGTGAACGAGCCGTTCTCGGGGGTGACGATCTCCACGATCGGCGCCGTGTTGCCCACCGTGATGACGACGGAGGTCAGGCTGACCCGGCCGCCGCTGTCGGTCACGCGAACGCGAGCGGTGTACTGGCCGTCCTCGGTGTACGTGTGGCTGATCTCAGCCGGACCGTCGGTGAAGGTGCCCGTGCCCTCGAGGTCCCAGGCGAAGCTGAGCGCGAGGTCGTCGGGGTGCGTGCTGCCGGCGGCCGAGAAGTCGACCGAGAGCGGGCCGTGACCAGACGTCACCGAGGCGGTGAGGTCGGCGCGCGGACCCTTGGTGCCCACGGTGTAGTCGACCCGGTACAGGCCCGCGTCGGGGTTCGGCCGGAAGAAGCCGTCGCCGTAGTCGAGCACGTAGAGCGAGCCGTCGGGGCCGAACTCGAAGTCGATCACGTTGTCCCAGACCGGCATGCCCGCCGCGGTGAGTGCGGAGTTGGGCAGGAAGTCCTGGATCTTCGTGACCGGGCCGTCGGGGTCGTCCTGCGAGAAGGCGAAGACGCGGTCACGCGAGAACTCGGCCATGAACGCCTTGCCGTCCCAGTACTCGGGGAACTTCGTCGCCGACTCGTTCTCCTCGTCGTATCGGTAGGTCGGGCCGCCCATGGGCGCCTGGCCGCCGCTGCCGAACTCGGGCCACGGCTGGTGCGTCGGCTGGTCGCCGTACCAGAGCTGCGGCTCGGTCGCGGACGGCAGCTGCTGGAGCCCCGTGTTGTACGGCGACGGGTTGAGGAGCGTGCCGTTGCAGTCGTACCAGTCGCGCACGGTGAGCGTCTCGTAGTCCCAGTTGCTGTAGTTCGCGTTGGGACCATGGCAGTAGGGCCATCCGCCGTTCAGCGGGACGGACGTGGACTGCCACTCGACGTAGCCCATCGGGCCGCGGTTCACGTTCGCCGTGCCCGCGTCGGGACCGTAGTCGCCCCAGGTGACGGCGTTCGTCACCGGGTCGTAGTCGATCCGGAACGGGTTGCGCACGCCCATGACGAAGATCTCGGGGCGAGTGCCGGCGGTGCCGGGCGCGAACAGGTTGCCGGCCGGGATCGTGTACGAGCCGTCGTCCTGCACGTCGATCCGGAGGATCTTGCCACGCAGGTCGTTCGTGTTGCCGGCACCGCGGCGCGCGTCGAAGCCGGGGTTGAAGCCGGCTCGGTCGTTCATCGGCGCGTAGCCGCTGGCACCCGGCGCGCTCGCGGGCGTGTTGTCACCCGTCGAGAGCAGCACGTTGCCGTCCTTGTCGAAGGCGACGTCGCCGGCGACGTGGCAGCACTGACCGCGGTTGACCTCGACCTTGATGATGACCTGCTCGGTCGCGAGGTCGAGCTGGCTCGTCTCGGCGTTCCACTTGAAGCGGCTGAGCTGGTTGTAGCCCTTCCACTGGTCCCAGTAGCTCGCGTCCGCGCCGGCGGGCAGCGAGTTCGGTGCCGAGCCGGTGGGCGTCGTGGCCGGGTACGGCGCCGTCATGGTGCGCGGCGCGTAGTAGAGGTAGACCCAGCCGTTCTGCTCGAAGTCGGGGTCGAGGGTGATCGTCTGCAGGCCGTCCTCGGAGTTGGCGTAGACGTCGACGGTGTTGATCACCGTGGTCGTGCCCTGGGCGGGGTCGGTCAGGCGCACCTGGCCACCGCGCGTCGTGTGGAGCACGCGCGAGTCCGGCAGGACGGCGAGGTCGATGGGCTCGCCGACGTCCTTGGTCAGGGTGACCTTCTCGTAGTTGGCCCACGTGGTGGCGGCGATCTCGTCTCCGTGATAATCGCCGTCATGGGCGAATGCGGTGCCGGGGCTCATGGCGAGCGCCGTCACCGCCAGGAGACCCCTGAGCGCGAGCGCGCCCAGGC
>CBFGWW010000004.1:0-39718 GCA_965652625.1 uncultured Agromyces sp. | reverse complement strand
TGCCGCCCGCCATGAGGATGACCGCGTAGATGCGGCCCCACGTGGTCACCGGGTAGGCGTCGCCGTAGCCGACGGTCGCGACCGTGACGCACGCCCACCAGATCGCCTCGCCGAACGACGTGATCGTCGCGCCCGGCGCATCGCGTTCCGCGTTGAGCACGACGAGCGCGATGAAGTAGATGAACAGCACGGCATACGATGCCGCGTAGATCACGACGCGCGTCCGCACCGCGGTGGCGGTGCGCCCGCTCACGTACGGCACCTGGCGCAGCAGCTCGAGCACCCGGAATGCACGGAACAGCGGCAGGATGACCGAGAACATGTCGACGGGGTGCGTGGCGATGAAGTGCGCGCGGTACCCGCGCGGGGTGAGCGAGATGCGCACGACGACGTCGACGAGGAACGTCAGCCACACGATCGCGAGGATCGTCACGAGCGCCGGCGCGAACCAGCGCTCCGACGAGTCCACCAGCACGAACAACGAGTAGCCGACGACGAAGCCGATGCCGAGGATCACGAGCGGCACGGTCGTCACGCGCTCCCACGCCTCCCGCTTGGGCGCGGCGGGGATCGTGCGAGCCGTCGCCGACGTCCCGAGCGTGGAGTCGCTCATCGTCCCCCGTCCTCCCGCACCTCGAGCGGCCCTCGGGCGAGCCGGGTGGCCGCGGCCTGCGCGACGGGCCGCACCACGATGAGGTCGAGGTCGACGTGGCGCGGCTTCAGCACCGCGTCGGCGATGACCGCCGCGACGTCGTCGGCGACGAGCGGCTCGGGCACGTCGTCATAGACCTTGTCGGCGCGCTCGCGGTCGCCGCCGAAGCGCACGAGCGCGAACTCGTCGGTGCGCACCATGCCCGGCGCGACCTCGACCACGCGCAGCGGCTCGCCGTTCAGCTCGAGCCGGAGCACCGCCGTCACCGCGTGCGCGGCGGACTTCGCGGCGTTGTAGCCCGCCCCGCCGACGTAGGGCTCGTGGCCGGCGACCGAGGTCACGTTGACGATGTCGGCGACGCCGCGATCGACCGCGCCCTGTCGCAGGAGCGGCAGCAGCGCGCTCGTCACGCGCTTCAGCGCGATGACGTTGACGTCGAGCATCCAGATCCAGTCGTCGACGGAGCCGTGCTCGACCGAGTCGAGGCCCTTCGCGCCCCCGGCGTTGTTCACGAGCGCGTGCACGGGACCGGTCGCCTCGAGGTGGTCGCGCAGCGCGTCGACGTCCTCCTGCTTCGTGAGGTCGGCGGTGAAGACGGATGCCCCGGTGTCGTCGGCGAGCGCGCGCAGCCGGTCCTCGCGGCGCGCGACGCCCACCACGTCCCACCCGGCGGCGCGGAAGGCGCGCACGGTCGCCGCTCCGATCCCCGAGCTCGCACCGGTCACGACCACCCGCAGCACTCCCATGGCGCCCATTGTGCCGCGCCGGTGCCGGATGCCGCGAGCGGCGTGCCGTGGCCGCACCCGCGCCGCCCGCGGCATCCGCCCGCCGTGCACCCGGCCGACCGGGTGCGGTTGAATGGAGCGATGCACACGACGCCGCACGCGACGACCACGACGAGGCGACGCGTGCCGCTGTGGGACAACGCCCGGTGGATCGCGATCACGCTCGTCGTGATCGGGCACGGCATCCTGCCGCTCATCTCGGAGGACGACGCCGCCTACAGCGTCTACCTCTTCATCTACTCGTTCCACGTCGCGGTGTTCGTGGTCGTGAGCGGGTACTTCGCGAAGTCCGGCCCACCGACCGCGCGGTCGCTCCGACAGATCCTGACGGACATCGTCTTCCCGTACTTCATCTTCGAGACCATCTGGACCGTCGTCCGCTGGGCGCTCGGCAGCGGGTTCGACCTCGACTACACGACGGCGTCGTGGACACTCTGGTTCCTGATCGCCCTCGCCGCCTGGCGCATCGTGCTGCCCTACCTCGTGCTGCTGCGGTTCCCCCTCCTCATCGCGATCGCGATCTCGATCGGCGCGGGCTACACCGAGACGATCGACTCGACCCTCGCCCTGTCGCGCACGTTCGGGATGCTGCCGTTCTTCGTCTTCGGGTGGAAGCTGCGGCAGTGGCAGCTCACCGGCCGCTGGCTCGCGCTGCCCTCCTCGGTCGCCTGGCGGTGGCGCGCGGGCGCGATCGCCCTCTTCTCCGCGGTGCTCGTCGTCATGCCGATCGCGATCGAGACCTGGCGCGACCTGAAGCTGCGGCGATTCATGCTCTACGACGAGGCCTACGTGGCCATCGGCTACGAGGAGCCGTGGTCGGGCGCGATCCGGTTGGTGCTGCTCCTCTCGGCGATGCTGCTGTCGGTGGCCTTCCTCGTGCTGATGCCGCGCCGGGCCACGTGGTTCACGCCGTTCGGCTCGGCGACCATGTACATCTACCTGCTGCACACGTTCGTGCTGTTCCCGTTCCGCGAGACCGGGATCCTCGCCGGCGAGCAGCCGTTCTGGGTGCTCCCGGCCATGATCCTGTTCTGCATCGGCATCTCGGTCGCGCTCTCGCTGAAGCCGGTGCGCCGCGTCTTCCGGCCGCTCGTGGAGCCGCGCGCGCGGTGGCTGTTCCGGCCGCAGGCGACGACGGCGACCGGGACGCTCGTGCTGCCGCCCGGAGCGATGCCGCCCGCGCCGGCGGCTCCGCCCGCAGCAGCTCCGTCCGAGTCGTCCGACGCGATCGCGCCGCCGCCCGGGCCCGACGATCCGCCCGCCGACCCCGATCCGAGGCCGCCCGCCTGACGGCGCGTCTCCAGCAGTTACGCCGTGTGTCGGCATCCGTTGCCCCTCCCGGGGCGCGGTCGTAACGTGTCTCGCGGTTGCGGCGGGTCCGCACACCCGACCGAGAAGGAGACCTCATGGCAGAGCACGCCGCCGACTGGCGCTTCGAGACGAAGCAGGTGCACTCAGGCGCCGCCCCCGACCCGGTGACCAACGCCCGGGCCACCCCGATCTACCAGACCACGTCCTACGTGTTCGACAACGCGCAGCACGCGCAGAACCTCTTCGCGCTCGCCGAGTTCGGCAACATCTACACGCGCATCATGAACCCGACCCAGGCCGTCGTCGAGGAGCGCATCGCCGCGCTCGAGGGGGGCACCGGCGCCCTGCTCGTCGCGTCGGGCCAGGCGGCCGAGACGTTCGCCGTGCTGAACATCGCGCAGGCGGGCGACCACATCGTCTCCTCGTCGTCGATCTACGGCGGCACCTACAACCTGTTCAAGTACACGCTCGCGAAGCTCGGCATCGAGACGACGTTCGTCGAGAACCAGGACGACGCCGACGAGTGGCGCCGTGCGGTGCGCCCGAACACCAAGCTCTTCTTCGCCGAGACGATCGGCAACCCGAAGATCAACATCCTCGACATCGAGCTCGTGTCGGGCGTCGCGCACGAGGCCGGCATCCCGCTCATCGTCGACAACACGATCGCGACGCCGTACCTCATCCGCCCGTTCGAGCACGGCGCCGACATCGTCATCCACTCGGCGACGAAGTTCCTCGGCGGCCACGGCACCGTCATCGGCGGCGTCATCGTCGACGGCGGGAAGTTCGAGTGGTCGAAGAACGTCGAGAAGTTCCCCGGCCTCACCGAGCCCGACCCGTCGTACCACGGCGCGAGCTACACGGCCGCGGTCGGCGATGCGCTCGCCTATGTCATCAAGGCGCGCGTGCAGCTGCTCCGCGACCTGGGCGCCGCCATCGCGCCGAACAACGCGTGGCTGCTCATCCAGGGCATCGAGACCCTCTCGCTCCGCATCGAGCGCCACGTGCAGAATGCACAGGAGATCGCCGAGTGGCTCGACAGCCACCCCGACGTCGCGAGCGTGAACTACTCGGGCCTGCCCTCGAGCCCGTGGTACGCGGCCGCCAACACGTACGCCCCCAAGGGCGTCGGCGCGGTGCTGTCGTTCGAGCTCAAGGGCGGCGTCGACGCCGGCCGCGCGCTCGTCGACAACCTCCGGCTGTTCAGCCACCTGGCGAACATCGGCGACGTGCGCTCGCTCGTCATCCACCCCGCGTCGACGACGCACTCGCAGCTCACGCCCGAGCAGCAGCTCACGACGGGCGTCACGCCCGGCCTCGTGCGCCTCTCGGTGGGCATCGAGAACATCGACGACCTGAAGGCCGACCTCGAGGCCGGCCTCGCCGCCGCCCGCGCGGCCACGGAGGCCGCCCGGGTCTGACGACCGACCGACGCATGACGGATGCCGCGGGCAGCACGGGCCCGCGGCATCCGTCGTCTCATCGGGGCACCGACGCGTCGCGGCATCCGTCACGCGGACGCTCGCGGTGTAACAAACGGGTGCCGCAGGCCCACCTTCGAGAGAATCGGAACATGGACTGGCAGACGACGGCCGACGCGGTACCCGCGCGCATCGTCTCTGAGGCGCGTGCCCAGTCGCTGCAGGGCCGCGCCCCCGCCACGGGCGCCTGGCGCGAGGGCGATCCCGTGGGCGACCGCCGATTCGTCGCCATCGGCGACGTCGCGCTCGAGTCGGGTGCGGTCCTCCCCCATGCGCGCATCGCCTACGAGACCTGGGGCACGCTCTCGCCGCAGCGCGACAACGCGATCCTGGTGCTGCACGCGCTGACGGGCGACAGCCACGTCATCGGACCGGCCGGCCCCGCGCACCCGAGCGCCGGGTGGTGGCCGGGCGTGGTCGGGCCGGGCCTGGCGATCGACACCGACCGGTACTTCGTGGTCGCACCCAACGTCGTCGGCGGATGCCAGGGGTCGACCGGTCCCGCCTCGCTCGCGCCCGACGGCGTCGAGTGGGCCACGCGCTTCCCGTTCCTCACCATCCGCGACCAGGTGCGGGCACAGCTCGCGTTCGCCCGGGCGATCGGGATCGACCGGTTCCACGCCGTAGTGGGCGGCTCGATGGGCGCCATGCACGTGCTCGAGTGGGCGATCATGGCGCCAGGGGCGGTCGACCGCATCGCCGTGCTCGCGGCGCCCGCCGCCGCCACCGCCGACCAGGTCGCGCTCAACTCGGTGCAGGTCGAGGCCATCCGCACCGACCCCGCGTTCCGCGGCGGCGAGTACTACGACGCGCCCGACGGCGAGGGGCCGACACGCGGCCTCGCGCTCGCCCGCCGCATGGCGATGCTCAACTACCGCACGGCCGCCGAGCTCAACGGGCGCTTCGAGCGGCACTGGCAGTCCGACCTCGACCCGCTCGGCGGGGGCGGCCGGTTCGCCGTCGAGTCGTACCTCGACTTCCACGGCAACAAGTTCACGCGGCGGTTCGACGCCAACAGCTACCTGGTGCTCACCGAGGCGATGAACTCGCACGACATCGGGCGCGGCCGGGGCGGCGTCGGCGCCGCGCTCGACTCGGTGCGGGCGAAGAGCCTCGTGCTCGGCATCGACAGCGACCGCTACTTCACGCTCGACGGGCAGGACGAGATCGCCCGTGCCCTGCGGAACAGCGTGCATGGGCCCGAGCCCGTGCTCGTGCACTCGGAGTACGGCCACGACGCGTTCCTCATCGAGCACGCGGTCGTCGGCGACGCGCTCCGGCTCCTGCTCGAGGCGTGACCTCGCGGACCTTCGCGACCCCTTCACGCACGAGGTACGCGACTTCTGCCTCGACTCCGCTACAGTTCCAGAGACGGCACCCGCGTGTCGCGGTGCCCGGACGTGCGGTTGGGGGTGGCGTGAAGCGCATCCACAAGGAACGCGATCGGCTCCTGCGTCGCCTCGCACGCGTCGCCGGGCTCGTCGGGTCCGGAGCCGCGCTCGCGTGCCTGCTGTGGCCGGGCGCCGCCACCCCGGGTGAGCTCGTCGTCGGCGTCGTCCTCTGCCTGGCCATGGCGGTGCTCGTCGCCCTGCACACCTCGCGCGGTGCCGTGCTGCCGGCGCTCGGCGTGGTCGCCGCCGCGATCGGGCTCATCGCGATCCTCGGCACGGCATCCGTGCTCGACCCGCCCACGCTGACCGCGATGTGCATCGTCGGCGGCGTCGCGTCGGCATCCGTCGCCATCCCGCTCGTCGTGCGTCGTCGGGGCGGCCTGATCGTCGCGGGCCTGCTCGCGGCCGTGCTCGCCACGACCTGGATCGTCTCGGCCTGGGGCCACGACCTGCGCGCACCCGCGATCGCCACGGCCGCCGGTTGGGGCGCGTGCGCCGTGATCGGTGCCTGGATCGACCGCGCGATCGCCGACGCCGCCGATCGCATCGCCGAGGTGGGCCGGGCCCACGAGGCCGAGCGGATCGCGTCGGAGCTCGAGTCGCAGCAGCGCCAGGACGCGCGCGTGCTGCACGACACCGTGCTCGCGACGCTCTCGCTGCTCGCCCACTCGGGCGTGGGCGTGGGCGTCAGCGCCCTGCGCCAGCAGGCCGGCGACGACGCCCGGCTCCTCCGCCAGCTGCGGCTCGGCGCGCCGCTCGACGCCGGCTCGACGGCGATCTTCTCGCCCGACACCGATGACGACAGCGAGCTGAGCACCACGTTCGAGTCGGTGCGGCAGCGGTTCGCCCGCATGGGCCTCGACGTGAACTGGCACGGCGCCGGCCAGCTCGCCCTCCCGCGCGAGACGCTCGACGCACTCATCGGCGCGCTCGGCGAGTGCCTCGAGAACGTCCGGCGCCACTCGGGCGTCAGCGAGGCGGATGTCACGGTGACCGACGACGACCACACCGTGCGCGCCATGGTCACCGACGCCGGCAGCGGGTTCGAGCCCGACGCCGTCGAACACGGACGCCTCGGCTACGCGGAGTCCGTCGTCGGCCGCCTGCACACCGTCGGCGGTCGCGCCCGGATCTTCTCCTCCCCCGGCTCGGGCACCACGGTCATGCTGGAGGTGCCGAAGCCATGAGCATGCGCGGGCGCGAGGTCGCCGTCCTCCGGGACCGCGGATTCCGGCGACCCTCGAAGTCGGCACGGGCCGCGGGCGACGTGCGCGACAGCCACGGCGGACGGAAGCTCGCGACGGGGATCACGATCGCGGCGGCGCTCGTGATCGCCGCCCATCTCCTGCACGCGGTCGCGCTCGCTCCGTTCTACTCGCCGACCGTGCCCGGCCCCTGGCCGGCGTGGATCGCGCTCGGCAGCGTGGTCGGCGTCGGCGTCATCGCGCGGTTCGTGTCGCGACAGCTGCCCGACTGGCTCTACCTCGTGCTGCTCGTCGGGCTCGCGGTGCCGGTCTGGCTCGACGTCTCGGCGACCGCCGGGCTGCTGCACCTCGGCGTGACGCCGACCGCCGCGGCCGCCGCCGGCGCGGTGCTGATGCCCGTCGCGGCGATCCGCGGCAGCCGCATCCCCCTGCTCGTCGCGTCGCTCATCGCGGCGATCCTCGCCGTCGAGGCGGTGGTGCAGCTCGGCACGGCCGGGTCGTACGTCGTGACCGGGCTCGCCGTCGCGGCATCCGCCGTCGTGCCGGCCATGCTCGTGATGCTCGCGCTGACGGGCTTCCGCCGGCTCGTGGGCCGCGAGCTCGACCTGTCGCTCGTGCAGAGCACGGTCGGCACCGCCCGCTCCGCGGTCGGCATGCGCGCCTCCGAGGAGCTGGCGCAGCTCGACTTCGACGCCGAGACGCTGCTCGACGACGTCGGCTCCGGGCGCATCGCGATCCCCGTCCCGCCCGACGCGGCCGAGCGCGCCGGGTCCCTGGCCGCGCGCCTGCGCGTGCGCCTCATCGAGGGGCGCACCGACACCTGGCTGCGCCATGCCGTCACCGAGTCGGCCTACCTCAGCGACCGGGTCACCGTCGACGACCCCACCGGGTCGGCCGGGCTGCTCTCGCAGTCCCAGCGCGACGGGCTGCTCCTCGCCCTCTGGCTGCTCGTCGCAGAGCACCCGAAGGGCTCCGGACCGCCCCTCGGCGTGCAGGTGACCTGCCGCCCGGCATCCGACGACACCCTCGCCGAACCCGCGTTCGAGATGTCCATCGACGTGTCGGGCGTCTCACGACGCCGTGTGGACCCCGGGACGTGGGACGCTATCGGTAGTGTCGGAGCACAGAACGTGATCACGGGGGCCGACGGCTTCCGCATCGACATCACCTGCCGGGTGCAACCGAACGCGCACGGCGGGGGCCCGTCGGCCCGTGGGGCCGCTCGACCGAGGGGGACGCTGAATGGCTGAGACCGATCAACCGATCCGGCTGGCGATCGTCGACGACCACCGCATGCTGCTGGGCGCGCTCACCGAGTGGATCCGCGGCGCGGCTCCCGACATCGAGCTCGTCGCGGCGGTGCCGTCATGGTCCGAGCTCCTCGCGCATCCCGGGTTCCCGGTCGACGTGGTGCTCCTCGACCTCGACCTGCGCGACAACATCCCCATCTCGTTGAAGCTCTCGATGCTGAAGACCGCCGGCGTGCAGACCATGCTCATGAGCACCTACTCCGAGCCTGCGGTCGTGCGCGAGGCGCTCGGTTCGGGCGCGCTCGGCTACCTCGTGAAGTCCGAGCCCGTCGAGAACATCATCGAGGCCATCCGCGCGGCCCGCCACGGCGGGTCCTACCTCACGCCCGAGCTCGAGGACGCGCTGGCCGACGAGGGCGCGGTGCCCAAGCTCTCCGCGCAGGAGCGCCGGGTCATGGCGCTCTACGGCGCCGGCCAGCCGGTCAAGGCGGTCGCGTTCCAGCTCGGCATCTCCGAGGAGACGGCCAAGAGCTACCTCAAGCGCATCCGCGAGAAGTACCGCGTGGCCGGCTTCGACGTCGGCACCAAGGTCGCACTGCGCAAGCGCGCGATCCTCGACGGCATCCTGCTGCAGTCCGACTGAGCGGATGCCGCGCCGGTCCGACTGAGCGGCATCCTGCTGCAGTCCGACTGAGCGGATGCCGCGCCGGCGCGCCGGCCGACGAACCCGTCGTGGCTACGGCTCGACGACCTCGACCGCGCCCGTCGCGTAGGGCACGGTCACGCCGCGGCGGCCGCGCGCACGATCGAGCGCGAACGTCGCGAGCGCCAGCAGCACGCCCGCGATCGTGAGCACCAGCCCGATCCAGATCGGCGCGACGTAGCCGAGTCCGCCCGCGATCGCGAGTCCGCCGAGGAACGCGCCGAGCCAGTTGCCGAGGTTGAGCGCCGAGTGGTTGAGCGCGGCCGCGATCGACTGGCTGTCGCGGGCGACGTCCATGAGGCGGGCCTGGATCGTCGGCGAGAGCGCGGCCGACGAGCCGCCGATGAGGAACACGCCGACGAAGAGGCCGACCGGGTTCGAGGCGGTGAAGGCGAGGAGCACGAGCGCGGCGGCGAGGATGCCGAAGAACACGTACATGCTGCGCCGCACGCTCCAGTCGGCGAGCCGCCCGCCGACGAGGTTGCCGACGGTCATGCCGATGCCGAACATGACGAGCACGAGGGGTACGACGCCTTCGGCCAGCCCCGTCACGTTCGTGGCGAGCGGAGCGACGTAGCTGTAGACCGAGAACAGTCCGCCGAAGCCGATCGCGCCGATGGCGAGCGCGAACCACACCTGCACGCGGCTGAAGGCCTTCAGCTCGCGCTTCATGGTCGCGTGCGGGTCGCCCGCCTGCCACGGCACCGCGAGCGCGACGGCGAGGAACGTGAGGGCGAAGATGCCCGCGACCGCCACGTAGGCGACGCGCCAGCCCGCGGCCTGGCCGAGCCAGGTGATCGCCGGCACGCCGATGACGTTCGCGATCGTCAGGCCCGAGAGCACGAGCGCGACGCCTCGGGCGCGCTTGCCGGGGCCCATGAGACTCGCGGCCACGAGCGAGGCGATGCCGAAGTAGGCGCCGTGCGGCAGCGCCGCGATGAACCGGGCGATGAGCACGAGCCCGAACGAGGGCAGCAGTGCCGAGGCGAGCGTGCCGAGCGCGAACGCCGTGAGGAGGGCGAGCAGCAGCCGCTTGCGGGGCCAGCGCGCCGCGGCTGCAGCGATGGTCGGCGCGCCGACGACGACGCCGAGCGCGTAGGCCGAGATCATCCATCCCGCCGCCGCGTTCGCCTCGTCGGGCGACTGCGCGTAGAGGCCGGGCATCAGGTCGGCGGCGATGTTCGGCAGCAGGCCCATCGCGACGAATTCGGTGGAGCCGATGCCGAAGCCGCCGAGGGCGAGTGCCAGCAGCGCGAAACGGATACGGGCCGGCGACAACGTCGTCGGCCCGTCGATGGGGTGGGTCACCCGTCGATTCTCGCACGGATCGAATCGATTCGACAAGCGCGCCTCGCAACGACTCGACGCGGCTGACCCGCGCGGGCGGACCTACTCGGTGCCCTCGCCTGCCGCCTCGATCGCCGTCTCGAGCCGCTCGACCTTCGCGTCGAGCTCGCCCCCGTACCCCGGCCGGATGTCCGCCTTCAGCACGAGCGACACTCGCGAGCCGTACTCCCCGACGGCCTCCGTCGCGCGGCGGACGACGTCGAAGACCTCGTCCCAGTCGCCCTCGAGCTCGGTGAACATCGACGTCGTCCGGTTCGGCAGCCCCGATTCGCGGACGATCCGCACGGCCGCCGCGACGGCGTCGTGCACGGATCCGTCGGCGCGGCCGGTGCCGCTCGGGGCGACGGAGAATGCGACGAGCATGGTCCCTCCTCGGGTGGTCGGCCGCGGCATCCGGTGGCGTGCGCGCGGCCTCGGGTGATCAGGGACGGTCAGGCGTCCGACGCGACCTCGACGCGGTCTCGGGCCCTCCCAGCCTGCCACAGCGCCCGGATTCCCCAGGCGAGCAGCACCGCGAGCAGCGCGACCTTGACGGTCAGCACGAGCACGAAGCCGGGGTCCGCCGCCATGAGCCACCCGTACCAGTACGGGTAGATGACCTGCGTGAGCAGCGCGATCGCCGTGGCGAGCGCGGCCGGCACGAGGAACCGGCGGGGGTTCAGCACGAGGCCGAGCACCACGGGTGCTGCGAGCCAGGTCACGAACTGCGGCGAACCGACCTTGTTCGCGAGCATGAGCACGACGATGAACGACAGCGCCAGCGGTGGGAACAGCCGCCCGAACGCGGCGCCGCGTCGCAGGGCCCGGATCCCGAGCACGAGGACGGCGACCACGCCGATCGCCATGAGCGGTGTGGTGACGGATGCCGCGACCTCCGCCCCGGGCCCCGAGATCTGGAACGTCAGGATCTCGCGGTCGTAGACGACCTCGACGGCCCGGTCGCCGCCGACGATCCGCCAGAGCCAGGCGACCGCGAGCGGCGCCTCGATCTGGAGGCCGCGGCCCGCCTGCTCCGCCACGAAGCCGACCGCGTTGAATCCGGAGCCCGCGAGCAGGCTGACGCCGAGGATGCCGGCGCTGAGCGCCGCGGCGACCGTCACGACCTCCCAGCGCTTGCGCGACGCGACGACGAGCGCGGCGAGCACCGCCGCCGGCCACACCTTCACCCACATCCCGACCGTGAGCAGCACGGCGGCCACGCGCGGTCGCGTCGCCGCCCACAGCATGCCCGCGAGCGCCAGCGGCACCGTGACGGCGTCGATGCGTGCGAGCGCGATCGGGCCGAGCAGCGCGAGGAACGCCAGCCACCACCACGCGGCGATCCGGCGCGTGCGCGAGAGCCGGCGCCGGCCGAGCAGGATCGAGAAGGCCGCGGCATCCAGCAGCACGACGATCGCGAGCCAGGTCTGGGCGTACCAGGCGGGGCCGAACGCGAGGGCGGCAGCCATCGGTGCGAACGCGAGGATCGGGTACACCCACGGCACGTCGATGCCCATGCGCACGTAGCCGTCGGCCGCGTTCTCGGCCCAGACCTTGTAGACGGACACGACGTCGCCGAGCGGCCAGCCCTGGCCGTAGAGGTTCAGCACCACGAGACCGGCGTGCACGACGATGAACGCGGTCCAGAGGGCCGCGCGGCCGCCGAGGAAGCGGCGCACGCGACTGCGGCCGGGTGCGGACGCCTCGCGCACCTCCTCCGCCGTCATGCCGATGAGCCTAGCCGAGCGTCACAGTCCGCCACGCGGTCGACGCACCGCCGCCTCGTGCGCCATGCTGGAGCCCAGCCCACAGCGACCTCCGGAGGAACCCATGCCCCGCCGCTCCCTCGCCACCATCGCCCTCGTCGCCGCCGCCGGCCTCGCGCTCGCCGGCTGCGCCTCGTCGGGCTCGTCCGACGCCTCGTCGGAGGCGGCCGGCGAGTACGTGACGCCGGGCAAGCTCACCATCGGCACGGGCGAGCCCGCATACTTCCCGTGGGTCCAGGACGACGATCCCGAGTCGGGCGAGGGCTTCGAGGCCGCGGTCGCCTACGCCGTCGCCGCCCAGCTCGGGTTCGACGAGGGCGACGTCGAGTGGGTGCGCACGACGTTCGACCAGGCCATCGCACCGGGCCCGAAGGACTTCGACTTCAACCTCCAGCAGTTCTCGATCACGCCCGAGCGCGAGGAGGCCGTCGACTTCTCGTCGCCGTACTACGAGACGACGCAGGTCGTGATCACGGTCGAGGGCTCCCCCGCGTCGGGCGCCTCGAGCATCGCCGACCTGCGGGGCCTGCTCATCGGCGCCCAGACCGGCACCACGAGCCTCGACGCGATCGAGGAGGTCATCGCCCCCACCGCAGGAGCGCAGGTGTTCAACACGAACGACGACGCCAAGCTCGCCCTCCAGAGCGGCACGGTCGACGCCATCGTGGTCGACCTGCCCACGGCGTTCTACCTCACGGCCGTCGAGCTCGAGGGCGGCGAGATCATCGGCCAGCTCCCCGAGACGAGCGCCGGCGGCGATCAGTTCGGACTCGTGCTCGCGAAGGACTCCCCGCTCACCGAGCAGGTGACCGCGGCCGTCGACGCCCTCCGCGAGGACGGCACGCTCGACGAGCTCGCAGCCGAGTGGCTGGGCGGCGACGACGCGGCTCCCGTGCTCGAATGACGGATGCCGCGCCCGCCGCGGCCGACGCCGCGTGGCGGCCGAGCGACCTCGAGCTCGACCGGCGGGCGTTCCGGCGCCGGCAGACGCGACGATCGGTCCTGATCAGCGCGGTCTCGACGATCGTGCTCGCGGTCGCGCTCGGCGCGGCCCTGATCGGCTCCCCCGGCTGGGAGCGGGTGCGCGACACGTTCTTCAACCTCGAGGTCGCGGTGGCCTCGTTCCCCCGCGTGCTCGAGGGGCTCTGGCTCAACATCCAGGTGCTCGTCGTCGCGAGCCTCGGCGTGCTCGTCGTGGCCCTCCTGCTCGCGACGCTGCGCACGCTGCGCGGTCCGGTCTTCTTCCCGCTGCGCGCGCTCGCGGCCGGCTACACCGACCTGTTCCGCGGTATGCCGCTCATCATCGTGCTCTACCTCGTCGGCTACGGCATCCCCGGGCTCGACTTCTTCCAGCGCATGCCCGCGGCGTTCTGGGGCACGATCGCGCTCATCCTCGTGTACTCCGCGTACGTGGCCGAGGTCTTCCGCGCCGGCATCGAGTCGGTGCATCCGTCGCAGCGCCTCGCGGCGCGCTCGCTCGGGCTCGGATACGGCCAGACGATGCGCCGGGTCGTGCTGCCGCAGGCCGTGCGCCGCGTCACGCCCGCGCTCATGAACGACTTCGTCGCGATGCAGAAGGACGTCGGCCTCATCTCGGTGCTCGGGGCTGTCGACGCCGTGCGGGCCGCGCAGATCGAGACCGCGCACTACTTCAACTTCACGCCCTACGTGGTGGCCGGACTGCTGTTCGTGCTGCTCGCCCTGCCCACGATCCGCCTCACCGACTGGCTGACGGCGCGCACCCGCGCCCGCGAGCAGGCCGGGAGCATCCTGTGACCGCGGCCTCCGGCGCCGACCGCGCGGCGGGCGCGGCATCCGCCGACCGCGCGCCCGTGCTGAGCCTGCGCGGCGTGCGTCGCGCCTACGGCGACCGGGTCGTGCTCCGCGGCATCGACCTCGACGTCGCGGCGCACGAGGTCGTCGCGCTCGTCGGCGCGAGCGGATCGGGCAAGTCGACGCTGCTGCGCACCGTGAACCTCACCGAGCCGATCGACGACGGCGTCATCCGCCTCGCGGGCGACGACGTCAGCGACCCGCGCGTCGACGCCGACCGCGTGCGCGCCCGCATCGGCATCGTCTTCCAGCACTACAACCTGTTCCCGCACCTCAGCGTGCTCGACAACGTCACGCTCGCCTCGCGGCTCGTGCACCGGATGCCGCGGGCCGCCGCCGAGACGCGGGCGCTCGAGCTCCTCGCCTCGATCGGCCTCGGCGACCTCGCCCGCGCCTACCCCGATCGCCTCTCGGGCGGACAGCAGCAGCGCGTCGCGATCGTGCGCGCCATCGCGACCTCGCCCGAGCTGCTCCTGCTCGACGAGGTGACGAGCGCGCTCGACCCCGAGCTCGTCGGCGAGGTGCTCGAGCTCGTGCGCTCGCTCGCCGACCGCGGCACCACGATCGTCATGGCGACGCACGAGATGGCGTTCGCGCGCGACGTGGCCGACCGGGTCGTCTTCCTCGACGACGGCCTGATCATCGAGGACGCCCCGGCGCACGAGTTCTTCTCTGCGCCCCGCGAGGCGCGGACGCGCGCGTTCCTGACGAGGTTCCTCCCGCCCGCGGGGTGAGTGCGCGCCCCGACCCGGGCGCGCCCCGACCCGGGCCCGCCCCGACCCTCAGATCAGCGAGCCGATGACGCCGGGCACCGCCTGGGCGATGTCGAGCGCCGTCACGGGTCCGCCGCCCACCTCGGCGCTCGCCCGGCGGGCGGCCTCGCCCTGCACCCACGCCGCCGTCGCGGCGAGCGCGGTGAGCACGTGCGCGTCGCTCGCGAGCGCGACGTGGTGCGTGGCCACGAGCGCACCGAGGATGCCGCCGAGCACGTCGCCGCTGCCGGCGGTCGCGAGCCAGTGCGTCGGCGCGGTCACCGTGTAGCGGTCGCCGTCGGGATCGCACACGTGGGTCACGGCGCCCTTCAGCAGCACCGCGACGCCGAGCTCGCGGGCGGCGCGCTCGGCCCACGTCGCGGGGTCGCCGGACACCTCCTCGACCGTCGTGCGGATCTCGCGTGACGTGAGCACGCCGGCGAGCTCGCGCGCATGCGGGGTGATCACGGTCGGTGCCGTGTGGGTGCCGACGAGGTCGAGCGCGCCCGCGTCGAGCACCACCGGGACCTTGTCGGCGAGCGCGTGCTCCAGGTCGCCGATGAGCACGAACGAGCGACGGTTCTGGTCGATGCCCGACCCGATGAGCCAGGCCTGCACACGCCCCGTCACGGTCACGGTCTCGGGCCGGCGGGCCAGCACGGCCTGGCGCAGGGCGCGCGGCCCGGTGAAGCGCACCATGCCGACGCCCGCCCGGTGCGCGGCCTCGACGCCGAGCACCGCCGCCCCCGGGTAGTCCTGCGAGCCGGTGACGACCCCCAGCACGCCCCGCGTGTACTTGTCGTCGCCGGCGCCGGGCGCCGAGATCCACTCGGCCGCGTCCTCGGCGGTCCACTCCTGCCACCCCGTCGTCATGCTCCAACGATAGGTTGGGATGGATGCCTCGGACAGCCCCAGCCCCCATCAGCCTCGCCCCGCGCGTCGTCGTGTTCGACTACGGCGAGGTCATCTCGCTCGAGCCGACCGACGCCGACCGCGCCGCGCTCGTCGCCCGCGCGGGCGTCGACGCCGAGCCGTTCTGGACCGCGTACTGGGCGCACCGCGAGCCGCTCGACCAGGGCACCCTGTCGATCGCCGACTACTGGAACTCCGTGGCATCCGACCTCGGCGTCGAGTGGGACGCGGTCGACGTGCACGAGCTCTGGGCGCTCGACCACCGCGGCTGGCTCAGCGTCGACCCCGGCACGCTGCGGGTGCTGCACGCCCTCGCCGACGGCGGCACCCGACTCGCGCTGCTCTCGAACGCGGGCGCCGACTTCTCGGGCTGGCTGCGCTCCGGATCGTTCGGGCCGCTCTTCGAGCGCGTGTTCGTGAGCGGCGAGCTCGGGCTCGTGAAGCCGAACGCCGACATCTACGAGCACGTCATCGCCGAGCTCGGCATCACGCCCGCCGACCTGCTCTTCGTCGACAACAAGTCCGAGAACGTCGAGGGAGCGCGCGCCGTGGGCGGCGACGGCTTCGTGTTCACGGATGCCGCGGCGCTCGAGGCCTGGCTGCGGAGCCTCGCCGCATGAGCGCGAATCCGACCCCGACCGACCGGCCGTCGCCCAACGCGATTTCAGCCACCGACGCTCCCGACGCGCCCGAGGCGACGCCCGCGCAACCGGCGCTGTTCCGGCCGCTCACCATCCGGGGCCTCACGATCCGCAACCGCGTGTGGGTGCCGCCGCTCTGCCAGTACTCGGTCACCGACCGCGACGGCGTGCCGCACGACTGGCACCTCGTGCACCTGGGGTCGATGGCGGCGGGCGGCGCCGGACTCGTGGTCGCCGAGGCCACCGCGGTGAACCCCGAGGGTCGCATCTCCGACCACGACACCGGGCTCTGGAACGACGAGCAGGCCGAGGCGTGGAGCCGCATCACCCGGTTCATCCGATCGCAGGGCGCGGCATCCGGCATCCAGCTCGCCCACGCGGGGCGCAAGGCGTCGGTGTGGCCCGAGCCGCTGCGCCGCCCCGGTTCGCAGCCCCTCGAGGACGGCGGCTGGCCGACCGTGTCGGCCTCGGCCATCGCGTTCGACGGGCTCCGCGAGCCGACCGCGCTCGGCGAGGCCGGGGTCCAGGGGGTCATCGACGACTTCCGCGGCGCCGCCCGGCGCGCGGTCGCGGCCGGCTTCGACGTCGTCGAGGTGCACGCCGCGCACGGCTACCTCGTGCACCAGTTCCTCTCGCCGTTGTCGAACCGTCGCGAGGACCGCTGGGGCGGCAGCCTCGAGAACCGCGCACGGCTCCTCCTCGAGGTCGTGCGCGGCGTTCGGCTCGAGATCGGCGAGCGGATGCCGCTCTTCGTGCGCTTCTCCGCGACCGACTGGACCGACGGCGGCTGGGACGAGGAGCAGACCGCGATCGTCGCCCGATGGGCGCAGGACGCGGGCGCCGACTTCTTCGACGTCTCGACGGGCGGCCTCGTCGCGCACGCGCGCATCCCGGTCGGCCCGGGCTACCAGGCCCACCTCGCCGAGTACGTCGGCGACCGCGCCGACGTGCCGGTCTCGGCGGTCGGCCGCATCACGATGCCCGAGCAGGCCGAGCGCCTCGTCGCCGACGGCGAGGTCGACGCGGTCATGTTCGGCAAGGCGATGATGCGCGACCCGCACTTCGCCCTCCGCGCCGCGTACGAACTGGGCGCGGACACCTCGATGTGGCCCCCGCAGTACCTCCGGGCCAGGCCCGAGGTCAACGACGGCGAGTGGTGACCGACCCGATCAGCCCATCCCCGCCGCCGAGGACCGCATCTTCATCGCCATCTCCATCATCTGCGGCGAGTACTGGCCGATCGCGAAGATGTTGCCCTCGCTGTCGCTGAACCACGCGCTGCGATCCTCACCCAGTTCCGCGACGCCGTCGACGGTCTTCAGGCCGGGCATGTCGTAGTCGTGGAACACGACGCCGTGCGTCCGCAGCATGGTCATGTCCCGGTCGAGGTCGTCGGTCATCAGGCCGAACGCGGTGTTCTTCGCCGTGCCCGCGAAGTCGGAGCGGTAGACGAGCACGGGCATGCCGCCGACGTCGTAGTACAGGGCTTCGCCCTCGGCGTCCTCGTACATCGGGTCACGGCCCAGCACGTCGTGCCACCACTGCTTCGCTCGCGCGAGGTCTGATGCCGGGAGTACTGCGGTCGCCATGAGCTTCTCGAACATGATGTTTCCTCGGATCCTCGGGTCGGCGCAAATTCTACGCCGACCCGAGGAGGGCCGCGTCACCCGTTTCCGGGTGCTTCCGCAGGCTTCGAATCAGCCGCGTCGGGTCGCGTCCTGCACCTCGCCGACGAGCTCCTCGATGATGTCCTCGAGGAAGATCACGCCGGTGGTGGCGCCCTCCTCGTCGAACGCCCGGGCGACGTGCGTGCCGAGCCGGCGCATGGTCGCGAGGGCGTCCTCGAGGTCGGTCCCGTCGAAGATCGACACCAGGCGGCGCACGCGCTTCGCGGGGATCGGGTCGTCGAACTCGTCGTCGTCGAGGTCGATCACGTCCTTGAGGTGCACGTAGCCGTCGGGCTCGCCGTCGTCGCCGAGGATCACGTAGCGCGAGAACCCGTGGCGGGCCACGGCGCGCTCGACGTCGCCGGGCGTCGCCGTCGGCGGCAGGCTCACCAGCCCCGACATCGGCACCGCCACGTCGTGGACGCGCTTCGTGGTGAACTCGAACGCCGCGGTCAGCGTGCCGCTGGCGTCCTCGAGCATGCCCTCGCGGCGCGACTGGTCGACGATGGTCTGCACCTCCTCGAGCGTGAACGTCGAGTTCGCCTCGTTCTTCGGCTCGACGCCCACGAGCCGCAGCACCCCGTTCGCCGTGGCGTTGAGGGCCACGATGATCGGGCGGAAGATCCGGGCGATGAACACGAGCGGCGGCGCGAGCAGCAGCACGGCGCGGTCGGGCACCGAGAACGAGAGGTTCTTCGGCACCATCTCGCCGAACACCACGTGCAGGTACGAGACGAGCACGAGCGCGATGATGAACGCGATCGTGGAGACGACGCCCTCCGGCCACCCCGTGAGGTGCAGCGGCACCTCGAGCAGGTGGTGGATGGCCGGCTCCGACACGTTCAGGATGAGCAGCGAGCAGATCGTGATGCCGAGCTGGCTCATGGCGAGCATGAGGGTGGCGTGCTCCATCGCCCACAGGGCGGTCTTCGCACTCCGCCTGCCCTGCTCGGCGAGCGGCTCGATCTGGGATCGGCGCGCCGAGATGACGGCGAACTCCGCTCCGACGAAGAAGGCGTTCGCGAGGAGCAGCACGAACAGCCAGACGATTCCGGCCCAGTCGCTCATCGCTCCTCCTCCCGCTCGTCGAGGCCGTGGGGTTCGGGCGGCGGCTTCGGCACGAACCGGAGCCGGTCGATGCGGCGTCCGTCGAGGCGGCGCACGATGAGGGTGCCGTCGTCGATCTCGACCTCGTCGTCGACGGCGGGCAGGTGGCCGAGTCGCGAGATGACGAAGCCTGCGACGGTCTCGTAGTCGCCGTTCTCGGGCACCCGGATGCCGGTGCGATCGACGAGCTCGTCGGGCCGCAGGATGCCGGGGAAGCTGACCTCGTCGCCGCGGCGCACGATGCCCGCGCGCGTACGGTCGTGCTCGTCGGCGACCTCGCCCACGAGCTCCTCGACGAGGTCCTCGAGGGTCGCGACGCCCGCGGTGCCCCCGTACTCGTCGACGACGACCGCCATCTGGAAGCCGCGGCCGCGCAGCTCGCCGAGGAGCATGCCGAGCTTCATCGTCTCGGGCACCCGCAGCGCCTCGGACTGCAGGGCCGAGCTCGGGACATCCGACCGTCGCTCACGCGGCACGGCCACGGCCTGCTTGACGTGCACGACGCCGACGATGTCGTCGAGGTTCTCGTCGTAGACCGGGAAGCGCGAGAACCCGGTCTGCCGGGCGAGCTCGAGCACCGCCTCGGCCGGCTCCTGCCGCTGCACGGCCGCCACGCGCGGCCGGGGGGTCATGACGTCGGATGCGTCGTGGTCGGCGAAGCGCAGGGTGCGCCCGAGCAGCGTGGCGGTGTCCTGCTCCAGCAGGCCCGCGCTGGCCGAGCGGCGCACGAGCGACGAGAGCTCCTCGGCCGACCGCGCGGCGGAGAGCTCCTCCTTCGGCTCGATGCCGACGGCCCGCAGCAGCGCGTTCGCGCTGCCGTTGAGCAGCGCGACGGCGGGGCGGAACACCCAGGTGAACGCCGACTGGAACGGCATCACGACGATCGCGGTCTGGCGCGGCAGCGCCAGGGCGAAGTTCTTCGGCACGAGCTCGCCGAGCACCATCGACAGCAGCGTGGCGATGACGATCGCGGTGGTCGCGCCGACCGGCCGGACCATGCCCTCGGGCAGGCCGAGCGCGGTGAGCGGCCCGGCGAGGAGCGAGCTGATCGCGGGCTCCATCGTGTAGCCCGTGAGCAGCGTCGTGAGGGTGATGCCGAGCTGCGCGCTCGAGAGGTGGGTCGACGTGATCTTCAGCGCCGAGATGGTGAGTCCGAGTCGCGTCTCGCCCCGTGCCCGGCGGGCTTCGAGCTCCGCGCGGTCGAGGTTGACGAGCGCGAACTCGCTCGCAACGAACAAGCCCGTGCCGATCGTGAGGAGGAGTCCGATGCCGAGCAGGATCCACTCAGACATCTCCACCACCCCGTTCGGTCACGGGCGAGGGTCTATGGTCGGGCGTATTCGCAGAGGGAGGATCGTCCATTGTCCGCCCAGTATATCGGCGGCGCCTCCCGGCCTCCCGAGCCGTAACGCGCCCGTCACACCCGGTCTCGAGGCCGCGCACCCGGCCGGCCGCCGACGCCCGCGACCGATTCCGGTTCCCCCTCGCGCCATGTCGAATCCGCCTCACATGAGGCGAACCGCACACGCAACGGCGTCCCCGCGCCCGCTCCGGCAACCCCATTTCAAATCCGCCTCACATGAGGCGGATTTGAAACGAGCGATCGGGCAACTGCTTCCGGACGTCTCGTGCGTCAAGACTGCAAGCGGGAGCCCCTGGGCTGCGCCGATCAGTCCAAGTCCGCGTCGTCGTCGCCGACGCGCCATTCGGCCAGCGCAGCGCGACGACGTCGACGCTCGGCATCGCCGAACCGATGCACGCGATCGGAGGTCCGCGGTCCGACGGGCGCGCGACCTTCGGCGGTGCCGTACCGCTGCTCCCACAGGTCGAAGAGCTCGGCGACCGCGTCGTCGAGCGCAGCGAGGAACTCGGGATTCAGTCGGTAGGAGCGCGAGCGGGGATCATCCGAGCCGATCGACGACCAGACCGCACCGTGCTCGCGCAGGGTCCGGAGGTGGTACGAGACCGACGTGCGGCTCGTCCCGAACTCCATCGCGGCGAGTTCTCCGAGCGTACCCGCATCATGTTCGCCCACGGCGAGGACCTCGAGGATCCGCCGTCGGACCGGGTTGGCGACGAGCTCGTACGGATGCACCACGCCGCCACCGTAGCCGCGCCGCCGCCGGCGCCGGACGGGTTGTCCCCAGCCCGGCGCGCAAAGGGCTACCAGCTGACCGGCAGCGCCTTGCCCTCCTCGTAGCCGGCGGCCGACTGCACGCCCACGAGAGCCCGTTCGCGGAACTCCTCGATGGAGCGCGCGCCCGCGTAGGTGAACGAGCTGCGAACGCCCGACGTGATCATGTCGAGCAGGTCCTCGAGCGACGGGCGCAGCGGGTCGATATAGATCGACGACGACGAGATGCCCTCGGCGAAGAGCTCCTTGCGCGCGAGCTCGTACGGCGACAGCCGGTCGAACCGCTCGCGCACCGCCTTCGTCGACGCCATGCCCCAGCTCTCCTTGAAGAGCCGGCCCGAGGCGTCGCGACGCAGCGTCCCGGGCGCCTCGATGGTGCCGGCGAACCACGAGCCGATCATGACGGATGCCGCGCCCGCCGCCAGGGCGAGCGCCACGTCGCGCGGATACCGCACGCCGCCGTCGGCCCACACCTTCGCGCCGAGCTCGCGCGCCGCCTCGGCGGTCTCGAGCACCGCGGAGAACTGCGGCCGCCCGACCGCCGTCATCATGCGCGTCGTGCACATCGCGCCCGGGCCGACGCCCACCTTCAGCACGTCGGCGCCCGCAGCGACGAGGTCGCCCACCGCGTCGGCGGTGACGATGTTGCCCGCCACGATCGGCACGCCGAGGCCGAGCTCCTTCACGATGCCGACCGCGCGGAGCATGCCCTCCTGGTGGCCGTGCGCGGTGTCGATCACGAGCATGTCGACGCCGGCGCCGACGAGCGCCTTCGCCTTCGACGCCACGTCGCCGTTGATGCCGACGGCGGCTGCGACGCGGAGGCGGCCCGACGCGTCGACGTTGGGCTCGTAGAGCGTGCCGCGCAGCGCGCTGCGCCGGCTCAGCGTGCCGACCACGCGACCGTGCTCCATGACCGGGGCGAAGTCCAGGTCGGCGTCGACCATGAGGTCGAAGGCCCGCCGCGGCGAGTCGACGTCGTCGGCGTCGATCGATGCGAGGCCGCCGTGGACGAGGTCGCCGAGCCGCGCGTCCGAGAGCGCGGTCGCGAGGCGCTCGGCCGAGATGGTGCCGACGTAGGTTCCGCGCGCGTCGTGCAGCACGATGCCGTGGCCCGCCACGGGGGGCAGCACCGCGAGCGCGTCGGCGACCGTGTCGTCGGGCGAGAAGTCGTGGGGCGTGTCGAACCGCGGCGACTGCACCTTCACCCACCGGATCGCCTCGTCGAGCTCCTGCAGGTGCAGGTCCTGCGGCAGCACGCCGATCCCGCCGCGCCGGGCGAGCGTCGCCGCCAGTCGCGGCCCGGTGATCGAGTTCATGTTCGCCGAGACGATGGGCACGGATGCCCCGGAGCCGTCGTCGGGCGCCAGCGACACGTCGAGGCGGCTCGTCACGCCCGACCGGCTCGGCACGAGGAAGACGTCGGAGTACGTGAGGTCGTGGCGCGGGGTCGTGCGGTAGAACTCCATGCGCCCCACGCTACCGCCGCAAGGGGGCACCCGAGCCTCGGCGGGGGGTTTAGGCTTGTGTGGGTGATCGGGCACGAGTGCGTGCGCGCACGTGCCGATCGCCGGCAGAGGAATCCAGCATCAACGGAGAGAGTGGGCGAGAGGCTGTGTCGAGCCAATTGACCGGGTCGGGGTCCGAGGAGAAGACCACGGGCGAGTACGGAGCCAACGAATGGCTCGTCGACGAGATGTACGAGAAGTACGTCGCCGATCCCGACTCCGTCGACCGCACGTGGTGGCCGGTCCTCGAGCACTACCGCCAGGTCCGGGCCGGCGGCGACGGCGCCGCGACCGAGCAGGCGCCGGCTCCCGAGGCCGCGCCCGCCGAGGCATCCGCGCCTGCAGCTCCGGCCGCCGAGGCCGCACCCGCCCAGGCCGCTCCCGCCGCACCGGCGGCGCCCGCCGCGCCCGAGGCGCCGGTCTCCGAGGCCGCGCCGCCCGCGGCATCCGCCGCCGTCGAGCCCGCGCCGGCGACGGCGCCCTCGCCGGTCATCGGCCAGGCGCCCGAGGCGCGCACCACGTCGGTCGCGCCCCGCACCGCGCCCGTCCCGGCCGACGTGCCCATCACGAGCCCGCAGCCCGTCGTGGCCGACGCGATCCTCGAAGACGAGGTGGTCGTGCTCAAGGGCCTCCCCAAGACGCTCGCGGCCAACATGGACCAGAGCCTCACCGTGCCGACCGCGACGAGCGTGCGCACCGTGCCGGCGAAGCTCATGATCGACAACCGCATCGTGATCAACAACCACCTCCGGCGCACGCGCGGCGGCAAGGTGTCGTTCACGCACCTCATCGGGTGGGCGCTCATCCAGGCGCTCAAGGAGTTCCCGAGCCAGAACGTCTACTACACCGAGACCGACGGCAAGCCGGCGATGGTGAAGCCCGCGCACATCGGCCTCGGCATCGCGATCGACATCCCGAAGCCCGACGGCACCCGCGCCCTCCTCGTGCCCGCCATCAAGCGCGCCGAGACGATGACCTTCAACGAGTACCTCACCGCCTACGAAGACCTGGTCACCCGCGCACGCACGAACAAGCTCACGGCCGACGACTTCAAGGGCGCGACGATCTCGCTCACGAACCCGGGCGGCATCGGCACCGTGCACTCCGTCCCGCGCCTCATGAAGGGCCAGGGCTGCATCATCGGCGCGGGCGCCCTCGAGTACCCGGCCGAGTTCCAGGGCTCGTCGGAGAAGACCCTCGCGAACCTCGCGATCGGCAAGACGATCACCCTCACGTCGACCTACGACCACCGCGTCATCCAGGGTGCCGGTTCGGGCGAGTTCCTGAAGAAGGTCCACGAGCTCCTCATCGGACAGCGCGACTTCTACGAGAACCTGTTCGCCGCGCTCCGCCTCCCCTACGAGCCCATCCGCTGGGCGCCCGACATCTCGGTCGACATCGCGAGCGCGATCGACAAGACCGCACGCGTGCAGGAGCTCATCAACTCCTTCCGCGTGCGCGGCCACATGATGGCCGACATCGACCCGCTCGAGTACGTGCAGCGGTCGCACCCCGACCTCGACATCGCGAGCCACGGCCTCACCTTCTGGGACCTCGACCGCGAGTTCGTCACGGGCGGGTTCGGCGACAAGCGCACGGCGCTGCTGCGCGACATCCTCGGCGTGCTGCGCGACTCGTACTGCCGCACCATCGGCATCGAGTACATGCACATCCAGGACCCCGTGCAGCGCAGGTGGATCCAGGGCGAGGTCGAGCGCAAGTACGAGAAGCCGTCGCACGACGAGCAGATGCGCATCCTCGGCAAGCTCAACGAGGCCGAGGCGTTCGAGACCTTCCTGCAGACGAAGTACGTCGGCCAGAAGCGCTTCAGCCTCGAGGGCGGCGAGTCCGTCATCGCCCTGCTCGACGAGATCCTGCAGGGCGCGGCCAAGGAGGGCATGGACGAGGTCGCCATCGGCATGGCGCACCGCGGCCGGCTCAACGTGCTCACGAACATCGCGGGCAAGACCTACGGCCAGGTGTTCCGCGAGTTCGAGGGCACTCAAGACACGAGGGCATCCTCGGGCTCCGGCGACGTGAAGTACCACCTCGGCACCGAGGGCACCTTCACCGCCGACGACGGCAACCAGGTGCCCGTGTCGCTCGCCGCGAACCCCTCGCACCTCGAGGCGGTCGACGGCGTGCTCGAGGGCATCGTGCGAGCCAAGCAGGACCGGAAGCCGATCGGCACGTTCTCGACCCTGCCGATCCTCATCCACGGCGACGCGGCCATGGCCGGCCAGGGCATCGTCGTCGAGACCATGCAGATGTCGCAGCTGCGCGGCTACCGCACGGGCGGCACGATCCACGTCAACATCAACAACCAGGTCGGCTTCACCACCGTCCCGGGCGACGCGCGGTCGTCGATCTACTCGACGGATGTCGCGAAGACGATCCAGGCCCCGATCTTCCACGTGAACGGCGACGACCCCGAGGCCGTCGTGCGCGTCGCGGAGCTCGCGTTCCGCTACCGGCAGGAGTTCAAGCGCGACGTCGTCATCGACCTCGTCTGCTACCGCCGCCGCGGCCACAACGAGGGCGACGACCCGTCGATGACGCAGCCGCTCATGTACAACCTCATCGAGGCGAAGCGCTCGGTGCGCAAGCTGTACACCGAGGCCCTCGTCGGCCGTGGTGACATCACGGAAGAGGAGTACGAGGAGGCGCACCGCGACTTCCAGGACCGCCTGGAGCGCGCCTTCGCCGAGACGCACGCCGCGCAGACCGGCGCGATCCCGATCATCGGCGCGACCGAGTCGACCCGCGAGCCCGAGCGTGCCTCGGGCGAGCTCGAGACCACGGGCGTCTCGCTCGAGGTCGTGCACGCGATCGGCGACGCCTTCGAGAACAAGCCCGCCGGGTTCACCGTGCACCCGAAGATCCAGCAGCTGCTCACCAAGCGCCTCGACATGAGCCGCAACGGCAAGATCGACTGGGGCTTCGGCGAGCTGCTCGCCCTCGGCTCGCTCCTGCTCGAGGGCACGCCCGTGCGCCTCGCCGGGCAGGACGCACGCCGCGGCACGTTCGTGCAGCGGCACGCGGTGCTGCACGACCGCGTGAACGGCCAGGAGTGGCTGCCCCTCGCGAACCTCTCGGAGAACCAGGCCAAGTTCTGGATCTACGACTCGCTCCTCAGCGAGTACGCGGCGATGGGCTTCGAGTACGGCTACTCCGTCGAGCGGGCCGATGCGCTCGTCATGTGGGAGGCGCAGTTCGGCGACTTCGCCAACGGCGCCCAGACCATCATCGACGAGTTCATCTCATCGGCCGAGCAGAAGTGGGGCCAGCGCTCGAGCGTCGCGCTGCTGCTCCCCCACGGCTACGAGGGCCAGGGCCCCGACCACTCGAGCGCCCGCATCGAGCGCTACCTGCAGCTCTGCGCGGAAGACAACATGACCGTCGCCCGGCCGTCGACGCCCGCGTCGTACTTCCACCTGCTGCGCCGCCAGGCGTACGCGCGGCCCCGCCGCCCGCTGGTCGTGTTCACGCCGAAGGCGATGCTGCGCCTGCGGGGTGCGACGAGCGAGGTCTCCGACTTCACGAGCGGCCGGTTCGAGCCCGTCATCGACGACGCCAGGATCACCGACAAGGCGGCCGTCAAGCGCGTCGTGTTCCTCTCGGGCAAGTTCTACTACGACCTGATCGCCGAGCTCGAACGCAACCCCAACCCCGAGATCGCGGTCGTGCGCCTCGAGCAGTTCTACCCGCTCCCGGGTCGCGAGCTCAAGGCCATCGCGGACTCGTACCCGAGCGCCGAGCTCATGTGGGCCCAGGAGGAGCCCGAGAACCAGGGCGCCTGGCCGTTCTTCATCATCGAGACGAACAAGCTCGGGCCGCGTCCGGTCTCGGTCGTGGCCCGTCCGTCGGCCGCGTCGCCGGCGACCGGCTCGGCCAAGCGCCACGCCGCCGAGCAGGCCGAGCTGGTGCGCCGGGCGCTCGAGCTGTAGCCAGTCCTCGAACGACGAAGAGCGGATGCCTCGCGGCATCCGCTCTTCGCATGACGGGCGCAGCCCGCGCCGGTCAGGCGCGGTGCACGGGCTCGCGATGCTCGGCGAGGTCGGCCGCCTCGGACTCGATCGACGCTGCCGCATCGCCCCGCGACGGCTCGGCGTCGCCCGAACGCCACAGCCGCGACGGCCACCAGATCACGCGGCCGAGGTCGTACGAGAGCGCGGGCACGAGCAGCGACCGCACGAGGAAGGTGTCGAGCAGCACGCCGAACGCGACGATGAACGAGATCTGCGCGAGGAACAGGATCGGCAGCACGCCGAGCGCCGCGAAGGTCGCCGCGAGCACCAGGCCCGCCGAGGTGATGACGCCGCCGGTCACGACGAGCCCGCGCAGCACGCCCTCGCGAGTGCCGTGCCGCGCGCTCTCCTCCCGCACCCTGGTCATCAGGAAGATGTTGTAGTCGACGCCGAGCGCGACGAGGAAGACGAAGCCGAACAGGGGTACGACGGGATCGGCACCCGGGAACCCGAAGACGCCGTCGAAGACGAGCGCGGAGACGCCGAGGGCGGCCGCGAACGAGAGCACCACCGTGCCGATGAGCAGCAGCGGCGCCACGATCGCGCGCAGCAGCAGCATGAGGATCACGAGGATCACGGCGAGCACGAGCGGGATGATGAGGTTCCGGTCCCGGATCGACGCGTCCTTCGTGTCGAGGGCCACGGCCGTCGTGCCGCCGACGAGCACGGGGTCCTCGGGAGAGACGTCGGCGAGCTCGGCACGCAGGGTCGCCACGACCTGCTCGGCCGCGTCGGAGTCGCTCGCGTCGGCGAGCGTCGCGTCGAGCTGCACCCGCCCGTCGACGACCGTCGGCTCGCCGACGGGCGTGCCAGGAGGTCCGAGCGGCTGGATGCCCGCGTCGGTCACCGGCAGGGAGCCGCTCGGCGAGTCGGCCGACACGACGGCGACCGCCTCGACGCCGTCGGTCGCGATCAGCACGTCGGCGACCGCCTGCAGGTCCTCCTCGGGTGCGAAGACCACTGCCGGCGTACCCGATCCGCCCGGGAAGTGGGCGCTCAGCAGCGCCTGCCCGTCGCGGGCCTCCGACTCCCCGAGCACGAACTCGCTCGACGGCACCCCGTCGGCCTTCAGCTGGGTCATGCCGATCGCCATGACGGCGAGCAGCAGCGTCGACGCGATCCACGTGACGCGCGGGCGCCGCGCGATGAGGCGCGCGACCTTCGGCCACACCCCGCGCCGGCCGACCACGTCGTCCGACTCGACGTGGACGCCGAACCGCGGTCGCACCGGCCAGAACGCCGCACGCCCCGCCCAGAGCATGAGGGCGGGCAGCAGCGTGAGGGAGGCGAGGAGGGCGAAGACGATGCCGATCGCCGAGACGGGGCCGAGGATCTTGTTGCTCGTGAGCTCCGAGACGAGCAGCATGAGCAGCCCGGCGATGACCGTGCCACCCGATGCGAGGATGGGCTCCCACGATCCGCGCAGTGCGGCCCACGTGGCATCCCATTTGCGCTCGTGCACGTGCAGCGCCTCGCGGTATCGCGCGATGTAGAGGAGCGAGTAGTCGGTCGCGGCGCCGATGACGAGGATGAACAGGATGCCCTGCGTCTGCCCGTTGAGCACGAGCACGTCGGCACGGGCGAGCGAGACGACCGCGAGCACCGACGCGCAGAGTGCGGTGAGGCTCGTGCCGAGCACGATGACGGGCAGCAGGGGCGATCGGTACACGATCACGAGGATGACGAACACGGCCGCGAACGCGACGAGGAGCAGCAGTCCGTCGATGCCCGCGAAGGCCGCGACGAGGTCGGTCGTGAATCCCGCCGGGCCGGTCACGGCGGCCTGCAGCCCGTCGCCCGACGTCTCGGCGACGCGGTCGCGCAGCTCGCCGACCACGACGTCGGTCTCGGCGCCGGCGTCGAGCTGCACGAACACCTCGACGGCTTCGCCGTCGTCGGAGGCGACCGGCGGCGAGACGCCGTCGTCGACGACGCCCTCGACGCCTTGGAAGGCGGCCGCGTCGGCCTCGATCGCACGCTCGTCGGCGGTGGTGATGCCGCCGTCGCGCTCGTACACGACGATCGCCGGGATCACGTCGGCCGACCGGAACTCCGCTTGGAGGTCCTGCGCCCGCGTCGACTCGGCGTCGGCCGGCAGGAACTGCGCCTGCTCGTTCTCCACGAGGTCGCTGAGCGCCCCGAACGACGCGCCGCCGGCGCCGAACGCGCCGAACCAGACGAGGATGAGGACGGCGGGGATCAGGGCCCGCAGCCACGTGGGCACGCGGGAGGGCGTCGATTCGGGACGGGTGCGGTTCGAGGGTTCCATCCTCACCGACGTTACGGACGCGTGCCGCCGGCGCGCTTCCACCGAAAGACGGAACCAGCGCCGGTTCGGCCGCGCGCACCACGCGAGCAGGACGGGCGCGCTCAGTCGCTCAGGCGCGGGCCCTCAGTCGACGAGCAGGACGCCGTGGTCGGACTGGATGTCGCGGATGCGCGCGAGCACGACGGTGCGCAGCTCCTCGGGAGCGCTCTCCTTGCAGGCGCGCTGCACGACCTCGGTGATCGCGATGCCGACGCGGTACTCGCCACGGCAGTCCGCGCAGTTCTCCATGTGCTCGCGGATGTCCGCGGCATCCTCACGGCACAGCTCGTGGTGCAGGTACTCCTCGAGCTCGGCCCGAGCCTTCTCACAGCCGCAGTCGGTCATCTCGCGCTCCTGGGCATGCTCTGCCTCCTGGTGGTGGGTTGCGCCGTCGCGCCCGCGAACCCCTGCTCGCTGGCGTAGTCGGCGAGGGACTCGCGAAGCATCCGCCGGCCACGGTGCAGGCGGCTCATCACGGTCCCGATGGGGGTGTTCATCATGTCGGCGATCTCCTGGTAGGAGAAGCCCTCGACGTCGGCGAAGTACACGGCGAGGCGGAAGTCCTCGGGCAGCGCCTGCAGCGCGTCCTTCACGGCGCTGTCGGGCAGGTGGTCGATCGCCTCGGCCTCGGCCGAGCGGCTCGAGCGCGCGGTCGTCGACTCGGCGCCGCCGAGCTGCCAGTCCTCGAGGTCGTCGATCGTGCCCTGGTACGGCTCGCGCTGCTTCTTGCGGTAGCTGTTGATGAAGGTGTTGGTGAGGATGCGGTACAGCCACGCCTTCAGGTTGGTGCCCTGCTTGAACTGGCCGAACGCGGCGAACGCCTTCACGAACGTCTCCTGCACGAGGTCCTGCGCATCGGCGGGATTCTTGGTCATGCGGAGGGCCGCCGCGTAGAGCTGGTCGAGGAACGGCAGCGCCTGCTCCTCGAAGAGCTCGCCGAGGCTGCGCTCGTCAACAGGGGTGGCCGCGTCGTCGGACGTGGTCTGGATCTCGTCGCCAGTCATCACCGGCCATCCTAGATCGTCTCTCTCGACGACCGCCGGGCGCTCGAGCATCGCCACCGCCACGCGCACCAACTCCTTCTGCTCTCCTCGGACGCTACTGTTGATAACCGATGCAGATTTCGAGGTATTCCGCACCCGAGTTCGACCCCTACGGCGACAACCGCCAGCAGGAGCCCGACGCGGGATGGCTCGCGCCGACCGCGACGGCACCGCTCGAGTCGGTCGTCGCCATCCCGGGATCGAAGTCCCTCACGAATCGCGAGCTCGTGCTCGCCGCCCTCGCCGACGGGCCGTCCACGCTGCACGCTCCCCTCTGGTCGCGCGACAGCGAGCTCATGGTCGAGGGCCTCCGTGCCCTGGGCACCCGATTCGAGCGGATGCCGGGCACCGGCGGGTTCGGCGACGACCTCCGCGTCATCCCGGCCGACGAGCTCCTCGGCTCCACCACGATCGACTGCGGGCTCGCCGGCACCGTGATGCGCTTCCTGCCGCCGGTCGCGGCGCTCGCGCTCGGACCGACGACCTTCGACGGCGACGAGGGCGCCCGGCGGCGCCCGATGGGCGGCTCGATCCAGGGCCTGCAGGCGCTCGGCGTCGACCTCGACGACGACGGCCGCGGCGCGCTCCCCTTCACCGTCCACGGCACCGGGCGGGTGGAGGGCGGCGAGCTCGCCATCGACGCCTCGGCCTCGAGTCAGTTCGTGTCGGGGCTGCTCCTCTCCGCGGCGCGCTTCGAGCGCGGGCTCGATCTCCGGCACACCGGAGCGCGGCTCCCCAGCCTGCCGCACATCGAGATGACGATCGAGACCCTCCGCGCACGCGGGGTCGACGTCGCCAGCCCCGATCCGGGTCGCTGGGTCGTCGAGCCCGGTCCCATCGCGGCCGTCGACGTGGCGATCGAACCCGACCTGTCGAACGCGGCGCCGTTCCTCGTGGCCGCGCTCGTCGCCGGCGGAGCGGTCACGATCACCGGCTGGCCACCGCAGACCACGCAGGTCGGCGCCCAGCTCGCCCAGCTCCTCCCCCGGTTCGGCGCCCGCGTCTCGCTCGATGAGGACCGGCTCACCGTGCACGCACCCGAGCCGACCGCCGACGGCGGTCGCGGCATCCGCGGGGTCGACCTCGACCTCTCGGAGGCGGGCGAGCTCGTGCCGAACCTCGTCGCGCTGGCCGCGTTCGCCGACGGCCCCTCCACGTTCACGGGCATCGGCCACATCCGCCACCACGAGACCGACCGGCTCGCGGCGCTCGCGGCCGAGCTCACCGGCCTCGGCGGCTCGGTCGCCGAGCTCGACGACGGGCTTCGCATCGAGCCCGTCGCGCTCACGGGCGGCCCCTGGCGGGCCTACGCCGACCATCGGATGGCCACCACCGGCGCGATCATCGGCCTCGCGGTGCCCGGCGTCGTCGTGGACGACATCGGGTCCACGTCGAAGACGCTGCCGCAGTTCACGAAGCTCTGGGAGCAGATGCTGGCATGAGCTGGTGGGACGCGGACGACGACGAGGACGAGCCCGAGTACGACGAGTCCGACGTTCGCGTGCGTCCCAACCGCCGCGGCAGCCGGCCGCGCACCAAGGTGCGCCCCGAGCACGCCGATGCCGTCGTCGGAACCGTGCTCGGCGTCGATCGCGGGCGCTATGCCGTGCTCGTCGACGAGGGCGAGCCCGACGAGCGCGACGTCACGGCCGCTCGGGCGAGCGAGCTGCGCCGCAAGTCGGTCGTCACCGGCGACCGCGTCGACCTCGTCGGCGACACCAGCGGCGAGCCGGGAACGCTCGCCCGCATCGTGCGGATCGGCGAGCGCTCCACGCTGCTGCGGCGCAGCGCCGACGACACCGACGAGGTCGAGCGCATCATCGTCGCGAACGCCGACCAGATGCTCATCGTGGTCGCCGCGGCGAACCCCGAGCCGCGCATCCGGCTCGTCGACCGCTACCTCGTCGCTGCGTACGACGCCGGCATCCGCCCGATCCTGTGCATCACGAAGACCGATCTCGCCGACCCCGCGGAGTTCCTGGAGAACTTCGCCGGCCTCGACCTCCCCGTGTTCCGTTCGAGCACCGAGCACATGCCGCTCGACGAGATCACGCGCGCGCTCATCGGCCACCGCACGGTGTTCGTCGGGCATTCGGGCGTCGGCAAGTCGACCCTCGTCAATGCCCTCGTCCCCGGTGCCGACCGCGCGATCGGACGCGTCAACGAGGTCACCGGCCGCGGGCGCCACACCTCGTCGTCCACGGTGTCGCTGCGCGTCGAGGGCGACGGCGGCACCGGCTGGGTCATCGACACCCCGGGCGTCCGCTCCTTCGGCCTCGGGCACGTCGACCCGGCGAACATCCTCGGCGCCTTCACCGATCTCGCGCGCATCGCCGAGGACTGCCCGCGCGGCTGCACCCACCTGCCCGACTCCCCCGACTGCGCCATCATCGAGGCGGTCGACGCGGGCGAGCTCGGCGACACCGGGCGGGCCCGGCTCGACTCGCTGCAGCGACTGCTCGCGACCTTCGCCTGAGCAGCGGATGCCGCGCGCCCGCCTCGTTCGAGAGGGCCCGTCGCACGTCGCGCTCAGGCTCGCTGCCTAGCATGGACGGATGACCGAAGCACGTCTCGCCCCCGGCGATCTCGCTCCCGATTTCACGCTCCACGACCAGGACGACAACCCGGTGACGCTCTCGTCTCTGCGCGGTTCCCGCGTGGTGCTGTACTTCTACCCCGAGGCGATGACGCCCGGTTGCACCACCGAGGCGTGCGACTTCCGCGACAACCTCAACTCGTTCGCGGGCGCGGGCGTGCGAGTGGTCGGCGTCTCGAAGGACGACGTGCCGAAGCTCAAGGCCTTCGCCGAGCGCGACCGGCTGAACTACACCCTGCTCTCCGACGCCGACCTCGCCGTGCAGCAGCGCTACGGCGTCTGGGGCGAGAAGTCGCTCTACGGCAAGATCGTCGTCGGCAGCATCCGCTCGACCTTCGTCATCGGCGCCGACGGGCGCATCGAGAAGGCCTGGTACAACGTGAAGGCGACCGGCCACGTCGCCCGCGTGGGTCGTGAGCTCGGGCTGTAGGGCTACTCCGTCGCCGCTTTCCCCTCGGGCGCCCGGTGCTCGACGTCAGTCGGCGCCGGGCGTCACTCGTGCTCGGGGCGGGTGTATGCGAGCCGCACCGGAGTCCAGAGCAGCAGCCCGATCACGACGATCGCGGGCACGAGCAGCAGCCAGCCGACGTCGGGACGCGCGAACAGTCCCTGGAACGCGCCGACCGCGATCGAGACCTGCAGGACCTGCCACACGATCGCACCCGCCCGCGTCCACGGCGCGCGACGCAGTGAGCCGATGGCCACCGCCGAGACCCAGGCCGCACCCACCAGCACGAGCACGATGAGCGCGATCGCGGTGGCGTACGACGACGGCTGCAGCGCGAGCAGGTCGACGACCAGCCACACCACGACGGCGATGAGCGCCAGCGCCTCGAGGACGAGGATCGCCGAGACGACCACGAGCGCGACCTTCACTCCTCCTGAAGCGGATGCCGCGGGCGGCATGTCTCCCTCGGCGCGATCCTGATTCACAGGGTTATCCCAAGCACGACTATTGATTCGATCTCTCCGCTATGCGACCATTTATGAGGCCGAGTTGATGCTCACAGGGACGTGAGCCGATCAGTCATGATCCTACTTCCCGAGATTCGGCTTTCCCCCTGCAGCACAAGCCCGACTCGGGCTTCGCGCAATCGTGCGCGTCTGCGAACGAAGTAACCACAAGGAGCATCTCCATGGATTGGCGCGACAAAGCCGCCTGCCTCACCGCTGACCCGGAACTCTTCTTCCCCGTCGGCAACACTGGTCCCGCCGTCGACCAGATCGAGAAGGCGAAGGCTGTCTGCGCCCGGTGCACCGTCACCGAGATCTGCCTCCAGTACGCCCTCGAGACCGGTCAGGACTCGGGCGTGTGGGGCGGCCTCAGCGAGGACGAGCGTCGCGCCCTCAAGCGTCGCGCGGCTCGCGCGCGCCGCGCCGGCTGATCGCCGGCGGGCGGCATCGCCCGCGCGGCATCCGCCGCACCAGCATCACTCCGCCGTGATCCACCGCAGCGGCACCTCGATCGTCACCTCGGTGCCGCGACCGACGATCGTGTGCCAGTCGATCGTGCCGCCGAGCTCGCCCTGGATGAGGGTTCGCACGATCTGGGTGCCGAGGCCTTCGCCGACCTTGCCCTCGGGCAGGCCCGACCCGGTGTCGCGGACCTGCACGGTGAGCATGGTCGGCGACCGGTCGGCGATGATCTCCACGTCGCCCTCCTGACCCGCGAGCCCGTGCTCGACCGCGTTCGTCACGAGCTCGGTGAGGGCGAGCGCGAGCGGCGTCGCGTACTCGCTCGGCAGCACGCCGAACGAGCCCGAGCGCTTCGGATGCGCCGTCGTGTTGTGCGCCGAGGCGACCTCGGCGACGAGCAGCAGCGCCCGGTCGAACACCTGGTCGAAGTCGACGTTCTGCGTGAGTCCCTCGGAGAGCGTGTCGTGCACCACCGCGATGGCGCCGACCCGGCGCATCGCCTGCGTGAGCGCGTCGCGCGCCTCGTCGGAGTGGGTGCGCCGCGCCTGGATGCGCAGGAGCGAGGCGACCGTCTGCAGGTTGTTCTTCACGCGGTGGTGGATCTCGCGGATCGTGGCGTCCTTCGTGATGAGCTCCTGCTCCTGGTGGCGGAGCTCGGTGACGTCGCGGCTCAGCACGATCGCTCCGATCCGCTCGCCGCGGCGCCGGATGGGGATCGCCCTGAGCGAGACGGTCACCCCGCGCGACTCCACGTCGGTGCGCCACGGCGCCCGGCCGGTGACCACGAGCGGCAGCGACTCGTCGACCACGAGCTTGCCGCTGAGCAGGCGCGTGGTGACCTCGGCGAGCGACTCCCCCTCGAGCTCGTCGTCGAAGCCCATGCGGTTGAACGCCGAGAGGGCGTTCGGACTGGCGAACGTCGTGATGCCGTCGACATCGAGGCGGATGAGGCCGTCGGACGCACGCGGCGCACCGCGACGAGGTCCGGTGGGCGCGCCGAGGTCGGGGAAGTCCCCCGACGCGATCATCTGGAAGAGCTCCTCGGCGCACTCGTTGAACGTCAGCTCCTGCCGGCTCGGCGTGCGCGTCGCCCCGAGGTTGGTGTGGCGGGTGATGACGGCGACCGGCTCGGGTGCGAGCTCGGTGCCCGTCGCCGAGAGCCGGCGCATCACGGGCACGGCGCGGACGCGCGTGGGCATCTCCTCGTACCAGTCGGGCGCGGAGGAGTCGACGATGGCCGCCGTCTCGAACGCCTGCGTGACGAGGTCGCGCCACTGCGACTTGATCGGCTGGCCGACGAAGTCCCGGTAGAACAGCGTCGCCGCGCTCGACGGCCGCGAGTGCGCGACCGCCACGAAGTCGTCGTCGCCCGACGGGACCCACAGCACGATGTCGGCGAAGGCGAGGTCGGCGAGCAGCTGCAGGTCGCCGACGAGCATGTGCAGCCAGTCGACGTCGGCCTGACTGCTGCGGCCCTGGGCGAGGACGAGTTCACTGAGGGTCGACACAGACCCAGCGTAGTGCGTGCCTCCTGTGCGGCCGGCCGGGCGGAATGCCTCAGCTCGCGACGGGACGACGGGTCGGGGCGAGCCCGAATCGGCGGCGCTTCACGGGTTCGGGCACGGGCACGAGGTGCTCGAGCGCGTACTCGCGGAGTGCGGTGCGCAGCGGGCTGCGTGGCGCCGCATCGCGCAGGGTGCGCGCGGTGAGGATCGCGGCATCCGTCGCCCGACCGTCGTGCGGCAGCAGCGTGGCATCGCCGATGCCCGCGAACCGGCGCAGCGTCTGGCGCACCTGCGCGTGCGCGTCGATGCCGAGGGCCGTCGACCGCACGCGGTTGACGATCACGTCGATGCGGTCGGGCTCGACCACCTCGACGAGGTCGCCGTGGCCGCGCAGGAGGCGGGACAGGCCGACCGGATCGGCGAGGCCCACGGCCGCCACCCGATCGGCGGCGGCGAGCGCGGCGAACGTCGCGGCATTTCGCCGTGGCGCGAACTGGTCGCTCGTGAGCTCCTCGTCGCGCTCGAGGCTGAAGCCCGTGTCGACGACGACGAATTCGCTTCGGGCGGCGATGGCCTGCAGTGCGGCGGTCACCCGGTCGTGCGCCAGCTCGGGCCAGCGGCTCGGTCCGACGAGCCCCGTGAACACGTCGAACGAGCCGCGCGGCGCCGAGTAGCGCTGGGCGATGCGCTCGAGCTCGGAGCGGTCGAGCGCATCGCCGCCCGCGAGCCGGCATGCGGATGCGAAGCCGGGCGCCTCGTCGAGCAGCCCGAGCGAGGGCGCCACAGCGCCGCCGTACGGATCGGCGTCGACGAGCGCGACGGAATGCCCGGCGGCCGCGATCTCGGCGGCGAGGTTGACGGCGATCGTGGTGCGACCCGGTGCACCCGCGGGTCCCCACACGGCGACCACCTCTCCGGTGCGTCGCGGGGCGCGACGCGCATCGCCGAGCCGCGACGGCACCGGAACCCCGCCGCTCACGAGCACCTCGATGTCACCCCAGGCCGCCGTGCGGTCGAGGACCTCGTGCAGTCCGAGCTGTGCGGCCTGCGCGCGTTCCGCGTCGTTCGCGGCCAGGGCGACGAGACGGATGCCGCGCTCGTCGCACGCGGCGAGCAGGTCGGCGCTCAGACTCACGCGCGCCGCCCCGACCAGCACGACCTCGGGAGCGAGCACGTCGAGGCTGTCGACCAGGTCGCGCCAACCCACGAGCCGGGCGACGACGGTGTGGCCGTGCTCGACGACGTCGGCGAGCAGGCGATCCTCCGTCGTCGGATCGAGGGCCAGCGCGAGCCGTGCCATCAGGTTCCGCTCGGCCCCGCGGGCACGAGGTCGATGGCGTCGCCGGCGGCGAGCGCCTCGAGCAGGGCGGCGACCTTCTCGCGCGGCACGAGGAGCTCGACGGCCGGGCCACCCGAATCGACCATGCCCTCGGGCTCCACGATCGCGGCGATCTCGGCGGCCGGGACGAGCACGGCGGGCGGCTCGTACGCGCCGCGCTCGACGAGCCGGGCCGACCAGACGTCGACCGTCGAGCCGGTGCCGAGCCCGCTCGGGAGTGCGCCGCGGCTCGGCACGACCACGGTGGCCAGCCCCGTGCGGTCGACGTCGTCGACCGCGGTCGCCGGGACGAGTTCACCCGGCTCGACCGTCCTGACGACGACCAGGCCGTCGTCGGGCACGTCGCCCGGCGCGAGGTAGGCTTCGGCGATCGGTCCGAGCCGCACCGACTCGACCGCGAGGTCGTCGACCGTGATGCGGGTGCCCGGCACGGCGGTGTCGCGCATCGCGTACACGTCGATCGAGTCGTCGAGGCCGGTCACGAGCGCCCAGACCCCCGTGGTGGACGCCGCAACGAGCACCACGCCGATGACGAGACGCGGGTCGAGCCGGAGCGCGCCGCGCTCCGAGCGTTCCGGTCGACGGGGCATCGGCTTCCTTCCGGTCGGGACGCTCTCGCGCCGGATTTCATGGTGGCGCGAATCCGTGAGGACGCCCCGAAGTTATCCACACCGGCATCCGCCCGAGTGCCTCGGGTCGATACTTGATGCATGACCGCTCCAGGTTCGGGCGACCAGATCGGCCGGTTCCTCACCGTCGCCGACGCGGCGGAGATCCTCGCCGTCGACGTCGCGGCGGTCGACGAGCTGATCCGTTCCGGCGAGCTCCCGGCCATCCGCGTGGGCAGCTCGGGCCCGTGGCGCATCGAGCGCACGCAGCTCGAGGTGTGGATCGAGGAGCAGTACGAGCTCACGCGGCGGCACTCCGCGTGGCAGCAGGGCGAGTTCGCGAACATCGTCGAGCTCTCCGGGGCGCGCACCGGCCGGCTGCGCCCGGTCGACTAGGCCGCGTCGCGCGATGATGCCGCTGGGGCTCGATCGCGATAACCTCCCCAGCTATGGACATGCTGAGGGGCGAGCAGATCGCCGCGGCTGAGCTGACCGACTGGCGCAAGCTGGCCCAGGGACTGCACGCCCGGTACGTGGTCGACGACTTCGGAACCGCCGCACGGTTCGTCGTCGCGGTGGGCGAGGCGGGCGACGCGCTCGGCCACCATCCCCGCGTGTCGATCGGCGCGGGCCACGTCGACTTCGAATTGGTCAGTGACGATGCCATCTACCGCGACGACGAGGGCACCGAGCACGTCGTCGAATGGGTGACCCAACAGGACGTCGACCTCGCGCGGCGGATCACCGAGATCGCCGCCGGCCATCGGGTCACTGCCGACCCGACCTCGGTCAGCGAGATCGAGCTCGGTCTCGATACGACCGACTCCGCGACCATCGCCCCGGTGTGGGCCGCCCTGCTGACCGGGAGCGCCGCATCCCAGGGCCGCGGGACCCCCAGCGACGAGATCCGGGACGCCACCGGAAGGGTCCCGAACCTGTGGTTCGGGGACGCCGACGAGCCCGGTGCCCCGGGTCAGCGGTTCCACGTCGAGGTCTACGTGGCGCCCGAGGCGGCCGGGCAACGGATCGCCGCCGCCGTCGCCGCGGGCGGGACCGTGGTCGACGACAGCGACGCGCCCGGGCTCACCGTGGTCGCCGACCAGGACGGCAACACGGGAGTCGTCTGCGTCGACGTGTCCGCTGCGAAGGATCGATCCGCCGACCCGGGCGACACGCCCTAGTCGAACGCGACGAGCACGATCCGGCCGATCGGCACGATGCGGATGCCGCGGACGTCGCGGTCCCGTCGTGCGGTTCCCGGTTCGTGCACCGCGAGGTCGAGGTGATCCCGCGCGACGCGATCGATCGTGCCGTGCACGCGGCCGTCGTCGGTCGTGAGGTGGATCGGCGTGCGACGACGGCACAGGTCACGCAGCACGAACGGGAGCCCGATGCGCTCGGACAGTCGGCTCGACCCTTCGATTGCGGGCTCCAGGCTCGACTCGACCTGCGAGCGCGACGGGAGCACCGCGGCGATCGCGCCCAACGGGACGAGGCACTGCCCGGGGCCGCGGCCGGCCTCGGCGACGGTCGCGCTCATCCAGTCGCGACCGAACGCGAGCGGTCGGACCTGGAGCTCCGTTCCGCCCACGAGCTCCACTCGGACCGCGATCGGCCCGCCGTCGCCCGCGCGCGAGAGGGCGGTCAGCCGGTCGCGGAGCGTCAGGCGCGCGAGCCGCAGGCGCTCCTCCTCGAGCGCCAGCGCCCGCTCCTCGTCGCGCTGCTCCTGGTCGAGCTGGGACTCGAGATCGTCGAACAGCAGTTCCCAGCGCATGCACGAACGTTACCCCGCAGGACCCGAGCATCCCGCTGTTCTCCACAGTCCGGGAATTTCCTTGACACGCCTCGGGGCCGCTCAATACGGTTCACTCAAGGATCCCCCGAACACCCCCGATCGGGGGTGATCCTGCCGCCGGTCGAGAGGCCGTGGCCACCCCCTCATGGAGCCGAGATGACCGCACGCCCTGCCGCCGGCCACGCCCTGGCGCGAGGTTCTGCCCGCCAGTTCCTCGACGATGACGACGAGTACTTCGGACGTCAGCCCGCTCGCCGCAGCGACCTCCCCGATCCCGAGCAGCTGCTCCGGAACCTCACGCACTGCGTCATCGAGGTGCTCGCCGGGGCGCGCGACCTCGAACAGCTCGCGCGCTGGGTGACCGACGACGTCTACCGCAACCTGTCGAAGCGCGTCGTGCTCGCCGCCCGCGCCCGACGCGTGAAGGGGCAGGCGCCGCAGCGCCCGGCGTTCACGGTCGGCCGGGTGCGCACCTGCGAACCGGTCGACGGCGTGGTCGAGGCCGTCGTGATGGTGCATCAGCGGGCTCGCTCCCGTGCGGTGGCCATCCGACTCGAGGGCCTCGACCAGCGCTGGCGCGCCAGCGCCATCAGCGTGCTGTAGCGGCCCCCCTCACGCGAGGCGTCGTCCGGGGCAGGAACGGATGCGCCGCACCC
>CBFGWW010000003.1:0-44085 GCA_965652625.1 uncultured Agromyces sp. | reverse complement strand
GGCCACGAGGTCGCGCGTGCGCACGCGCGTCGCGAGCAGCGACTGGTGGGCGTCGCCGAACGTGGTCTCGGTGACCGCGAGCGGCGTCTGCGCGCGCAGCGCCGCGGCGAACCCGGCCGGGCCGAGCTCGAGCAGCCGCTGGCGGGAGCCGTCGGGCGCCGGCTGCGACAGGTCGATCTCGGGCAGCTTCTCGGCCGGGTGCACAGCCGTCGGCGCCGCGCCGTTGGGCTGGTTGACCGTGACGTCGGCGAGCCAGTTCAGGATCTTGGTGCCGCGGTCCTTCGAGACGCGGCCGCGCAGCAGTTGCGGACGCTCGTCGATGAACGACGTGCTGAGGTCGCCGGCGATGAACGCCGGGTCCTCGAGCACCGCCTGGAGGAACGGGATGTTCGTGGACACGCCGCGGATGCGGAACTCGGCCAGCGCGCGCTTGGCGCGGGCGACCGCGGCCGGGTAGTCGCGCCCGCGGCACGTGAGCTTCGCGAGCATCGAGTCGAAGTGCGGGCTGATCTGGGCGCCCGGGTTCACGGTGCCGCCGTCGAGGCGGATGCCCGCGCCGCCCGGGGAGCGGTAGGTCGTGATCTTGCCCGTGTCGGGGCGGAACCCGGCGGTCGGGTCCTCGGTCGTGATGCGGCACTGCAGCGCGGCGCCGCGCAGCCGGATCTGGTCCTGCTCGAGGCCGAGGTGGGCGAGCGTCTCCCCCGCCGCGATGCGCATCTGCGAGACGACGAGGTCGACGTCGGTGACCTCTTCGGTCACGGTGTGCTCGACCTGGATGCGCGGGTTCATCTCGATGAACACGTGCTGGCCGGCCCGCTCGCCCGCCGTGTCGAGGAGGAACTCGACCGTGCCCGCGTTGACGTAGCCGATCGATTTCGCGAACGCGATGGCATCGCGGTACAGCGACCGCCGGATGTCGTCGGAGAGGTTCGGGGCGGGCGCGATCTCGATGACCTTCTGGTGACGGCGCTGCACCGAGCAGTCGCGCTCGAAGAGGTGCACCGTCTCGCCCGCGGCATCCGCGAGCACCTGGACCTCGATGTGGCGCGGGCGGAGCACGGCCTGCTCGAGGAACATCGTGGGGTCGCCGAACGCGCTGTCGGCCTCGCGCATGGCCTCCTCGAGCGACGAGCGGAGCTCCTCCTTCGAGTTCACGCGACGCATGCCGCGGCCGCCGCCGCCGGCGACCGCCTTCGCGAAGATGGGGAAGCCGATCTCGTCGGCCTGGGCGACGAGCTCCTCGATGTCGCGCGACGGCGGCGTCGACTTCAGCACCGGGACGCCGGCCGCGATCGCGTGCTCCTTCGCCGTGACCTTGTTGCCCGCCATCTCGAGCACCTGCTTGGGCGGGCCGATGAACGTGATGCCGGCCTCGGCAGCGGCCTGGGCCAGCTCGGGGTTCTCGGAGAGGAAGCCGTAGCCCGGGTAGATCGCGTCGGCGCCCGACTCCTTCGCGACGCGGATGATCTCCGCCACGTCGAGGTAGGCCCGCACCGGATGCCCCGGGGTGCCGATCTGGTAGGCCTCGTCCGCCTTGAGGCGGTGCAGCGAGTTGCGGTCCTCGAACGGGTACACGGCGACGGTCTTCGCACCGAGCTCGACGGCTGCGCGGAATGCCCGGATGGCGATCTCTCCGCGATTGGCTACCAGGATCTTCGTGAACATGCAGGCCTTTCCGAGGGTTTCCGCACAGCGAACATTTAGGTATCGCCCGAGGTCTAAAGGTAACGTATCTGTTCGTGCACGTTCTCTCCGTCAGCTCCCTGAAAGGCGGCGTCGGCAAGACCACCGTGACCCTCGGACTGGCGTCGGCGGCCTTCGCCCGCGGCGTCCGCACGCTGGTCGTCGACCTCGACCCGCAGTCCGACGTCTCCACCGGCATGGACATCCAGATGGCCGGTCACCTCAACGTCGCCGACGTGCTCGCCTCCCCGAAGGAGAAGATCGTCCGCTCGGCGATCGCCCCGAGCGGGTGGGCGCGTTCCAACCCGAGCTCGACGATCGACGTGATGATCGGCAGCCCCTCGGCGATCAACTACGACGGGCCGCACCCGTCGATCCGCGACATCTGGAAGCTCGAGGAGGCGCTCGCCAACGTCGAGGCCGACTACGAGCTCGTGCTCATCGACTGCGCGCCGTCGCTCAACGCGCTGACCCGCACCGCCTGGGCCGCCAGCGACCGCGTCGCCGTGGTCACGGAGCCCGGGCTGTTCTCGGTCGCCGCCGCCGACCGCGCCCTCCGTGCGATCGAGGAGATCCGCCGCGGCCTCTCCCCCCGACTCCAGCCGCTCGGCATCATCGTGAACCGCGCCCGCGTGCAGTCGCTCGAGCACCAGTTCCGCATCAAGGAGCTGCGCGACATGTTCGGCCCGCTCGTGCTCTCGCCGCAGCTGCCCGAGCGCACCTCGCTGCAGCAGGCGCAGGGCGCCGCGAAGCCGCTGCACATGTGGCCCGGCGAGAGCGCCGAGGAGATGTCGCGACACTTCGACCAGCTGCTCGAACGCGTGCTGCGCACGGCGCGCATCGGCGAGTTCTCGGGCACGCCGCTCGAGCTCCAGTCGCCCGTCATCTGACCCGCGCACGGCGGCCTGCGACGCTGTCCTGATCGGCGTCATGCGACGTCATGAAGCCGGGCGCGGGGTCATCCGTCGGCCGGAGACGCGCAGGCGCACCGACGTGCGTCGAGCGGATGCCGCGTCAGGAGATCCTGCGCGACCGCGAGCCGCGTCGTGCGGCGAGCTCGTCCATGGGGTCGGCGGGCTGCATGTCGAGCTCGACGAGCGTGGACTCCACCTCGCGGAGCACCTTGCCGACGGCGATGCCGAAGACGCCCTGGCCGCGGTTGACGAGGTCGATGACCTCGTCGTCGGACGTGCAGAGGTAGACGCTCGCGCCGTCGCTCATGAGGGTCGTCTGCGCCAGGTCTTCGACGCCCGCCTCGCGCAGCTGCGTGACCGCGGTGCGGATCTGCTGCAGCGAGATGCCCGTGTCGAGCAGGCGCTTCACGAGCTTCAGCACGAGGATGTCGCGGAAGCCGTAGAGGCGTTGCGAGCCGGAGCCGGCCGCACCGCGCACCGTGGGCTCGACCAGTTGGGTGCGCGCCCAGTAGTCGAGCTGGCGGTAGCTGATGCCGGCCGCGCGGGCGGCGACCGCTCCGCGGTAGCCGGTGCCGTCGTCGTGCTCGGGCATCCCATCGGTGAAGAGCAGGCCGAGGTCGTAGCGTTCGCTCCGGTCGAGCTCACTCATCCGATCGCCCCTCACTCTCACGCCAGCACCCCGACGGCGCGTCTCCCACGCTACCCATCCGGGGGTCGTCGGCCAAACACATCGGGCCGAACGTCACGGCGTGTCGCGATCAACGGCCGAGCGTCGAGAGGGCGCTCCGCACGACCGACGTGCGCACCGTCTCGAGGTGCTCGGCGAGCTCGAGTGCCGCCTCCGCGGCGCGCGCCTTGTCGGCCGGATCCGACCGCCGGGAGGGCGCGATCGCGCGCTCCACGAGGGCGGCCTCGCGCTCGGCGGCGGCCCGGAGTCCGCGCAGGTGCCGCGCCTCGATGCCGACCTCGCGCAGCGCGACCAGCGCGGTCAGCACGCCGAGCGCGTCGTCGCCGTACTGCTCGGCGGCGGGCAGCAGCGATGCCGAGATGGCCTCGTCGAGCAGGGCGCGCGTCGCGCCGGCGGCCTGGATCAGCTCGGCACGCCGGTAACGGCGGGCGCCGGCCAGGAAGGAGGAGGCGTTCGCGGCGCCCGGCAGCGCGGGCGTCTCACCGGCGTCGATGGACTCGAGGTGCGCGCGGATCACCTTGAGCGGCAGGTAGTGGTCGCGCTGCATCGACAGCACGACGGTGATGCGCTCGACGTCGGCGTCGGAGAACTTGCGGTACCCGGCCGCCGTGCGCGCGGGCGACACGAGCCCCTGCTCTTCGAGGAACCGCAGCTTCGACGGCGTCAGCTCGGGGAACTCGGGCTGCAGCAGCGCGAGGACCTGGCCGATGCCGTGGAGCCGACCCTGGCCGCTCGCGTTCGCGGACGCGGCGGTGCCCGGCACTAGCCGCTCGCCAGCGGCGCCAGGTCGCGTCGGGAGGCGTAGAAGGTGAGCCGGTACTTGCCGATCTGCACCTCCGCGCCGTCGCTGAGGAGCGCGGTGTCGATGCGCACGCCGTCGAAGTAGGTGCCGTTCAGCGACGACAGGTCTTTCACCTCGAAGGCGGTGCGGTGGCGGAGGAACTCCGCGTGGCGGCGCGACACGGTGACGTCGTCGAGGAAGATGTCGGCGTCGGGATGACGGCCGACGGTCGTGACGTCGGTGTCGAGGAGGAACCGCGCACCGGTGTTCGGCCCGCGGCGCACGATGAGCAGCGCGGAGCCCGAGGGCAGCGCGGCGATGGCCTCCTGCTCCTCGGCCGAGATGTCGGTGTCGACGGCCGAGAGCTGCGCGGCGGCCTCGCGGCTGAAGCCGATCGTCGTGTCGGCCGTGCTGTCGCCGATGATGCTGTTCGAGCTCGTCTGAGGAGTCCTGTCGTCGTGGGGCTCTTCTTCCCCGCCAGCCTGAATGTTGTCGGTATCCGCCACGGCTAACCTCCTTGTTCCAGCGTATCCGATCGGGACTCGTCCGCCGCAAGCGGCAGGCGGATGACCCGCGCGGTCTCGATCGCGTAGATGATGCCCGCCCACCAGTAGAGGAACGCGCCCCAGAGCGTGATCGCCCAGCCCACCGGCTCGCTCACCGGCTCGACCGTCGGGAAGGCGAGGCCGAGCATGATGACGGGCAGTCCGAAGAACAGCGCGAAGGTCGCGACCTTGCCGAGCTGGTGCACGGGCAGCGGCCCGTAGCCGTGGTTGGCGAGCACGATCCCGAGGATGAGGAGGAACACGTCGCGGGCCACGATGACCACGACGATCCACCACGGGACGAGGCTGTTCGCGGCGAGCCCCACGAGGGCCGCGAAGATGTAGAGGCGGTCGGCCGCGGGGTCGAGGAGCTGGCCCAGGCGGGTGATCTGCCCGAGCCGGCGGGCGAGGTACCCGTCGAGGAGGTCGGTCAGGCTCGCCACGACGAGCACGATGAGCGCCGACACGTAGTCGCCGATCACGATGAACACGAGGAAGACGGGCACGAGCGCGAGCCGCAGCATGCTCAGCACGTTGGGGATCGTCCAGATCCTGGTCCCCACCGCCCCCGCGCTGTCCCCGGCCACGATGCGATCCTATCGAGCCCTAGAATGCGGCCATGGGTCCCCTCGGCGTGTGTCTCGTCATCTGCGCGGCGGTCACCGCCGCGACGTGGATCGCCTCGGTGGCGACGCGCGAGTACTCCTGGGTCGACCGCATCTGGTCGATCGTGCCGGTGGCCTACGTCTGGGTCTTCGCGGGCTGGAGCGGGTTCGACGCGCGGCTCGTGCTCATGGCCGTGCTCGTCACGCTCTGGGGCATCCGGCTGACCTTCAACTACGCGCGCAAGGGCGGCTACCGGCCCGGCGGCGAGGACTACCGCTGGGCGGTGCTTCGCGAGCGGATGGCGCCGTGGCAGTACCAGCTGTTCAACCTGTTCTTCATCTCGATCTACCAGAACGCGCTCATCCTGCTGTTCTGCCTGCCGGCGTACACCGCGTACGAGGCGGCCGGCACGCCGCTCGGCGTGTGGGACGTCGTGCTCGCGGTCGTGTTCCTCATGTTCCTCGCGGGCGAGAGGGTCGCCGACCAGCTGGATTGGGCGTTCCAGCGGTGGATGGCCGCCGAGCGCGCCGCCGGGCGCACGCCCGAGCCCGGGTTCCTGCAGGCGGGGCTGTTCCGGTTCTCGCGGCATCCGAACTTCTTCTTCGAGCAGGCGCAATGGTGGGCCTTCTACGGCTTCGCGGTCGCGGCCACCGGTGTCTGGCTGCACTGGACGATCGCCGGCGCGGTGCTGCTCACGCTGCTGTTCATCGGCTCGACGATCTTCACGGAGTCGATCTCGCGGGCCAAGTACCCCGAGTACGACGCCTACCGGGCTCGCACCTCGGCGATCGTGCCCTGGTTCCCGCGCCCGCAGGAGACCGCCGGCGAGCGCACGGCCTGAGCCCCGACGAACGTCTCGAGCGATCTCCGTCAGAGCCGGTCGCGCAAGCCGGGCCACGCCTCGGCGAACCGCGGGTGCAACGGCAGGTCGTCGACGTCGGCGATCGGCACCCAGCGCAGCTCGATGCTCTCGGGGTCGCTCACGACGGGCGTGAAGCGGTCGGCGGCGTCGGCGACCACGGTCGTGTACGACCAGTAGCCGAGGTCGAGCACCGACGTGAAGCGCACGTGCAGGCCGTCGGCCGGCACGCCCGCCTCCTCGCCGGCCTCGCGCACGGCGGCGTCCACCGCGCTCTCGCCCTCGTGCCGAGCCCCGCCCGGAACGCCCCACGTGCCGCCGAAGTGGCTCCATGCGGCGCGGTGCTGCAGCAGCACCTCGGACCGCGGGCTCACCACGAGCAGGCCTGCGGCGCCGAAGCGACCCCAGTACCTCGCGCCGTCGGGACCCTCGACCCACGTGTCGCCGCTCCCTCTGTGCATTGCTCCAGCATGACGCACCCACCGGCGGGTGCGGGTCATCGACCGCAATCCCGGGTCATGCCGGATCGGTGTTCGGCGCGGTCTCGACGACCTCGACCAGGCCGTCGAGGAAGCGGACGATCACCTCGCGCTCGGCGTGGTCGAAGGACGACGCCAGTCGCAGCATCCGCTCGTGCATCGGGCCGAGCGCCTTGCGCACGCGCTCGTGGGCGCCGGGCAGCGTGCCGAGCAGCAGCACCCGGCGGTCCGACGGATGCCGCGTGCGCTCGATGTAGCCGCCCTCGCTGAGTCGCGCGACCACCTTCACGGTCGCGGCCGTGGTGATGCCGAGGGCCCGGGAGAGGCCGGCGCTCGTGGCCGGGCGCCCGTCGCGCTCCTCGCGGATGAGCCACCGCAGCGCGGCGAGGTCGGTGTCGCCCATGTCCATGTCGTCGCGCATCCGCCGGCGCATGAGCGCCTCGGCGGCGCGGTGCCGGCGCACCGCCTCGAGGACCTCGAGGGCCGACTCGTCGACGCGACCGTACCAGTAGTGGTCGTCACTCCGACTTTCGGTTGTTCCCTTCGGCATACGCCGATGCTATCGTCAAATCACTAACCAAGTTAGTGAATTCATGTCGACACGCTGGAGGAGCCATGTCCCAGACCATCGATGCGATCGAGGACGAGGTCGTGCTCCTCGACGAGGCGGGGACCCCCATCGGCCGTGCGCCGAAGAGCGCGGCCCACGGACCCGACACCGCGCTGCACCTCGCGTTCTCGTGCCACGTCGTGAACGCGCTCGGCGAGGTCCTCGTGACCCGCCGCGCGCTCTCCAAGCAGGCCTGGCCCGGCGTCTGGACGAACTCGTTCTGCGGGCACCCGAAGCCGGCCGAGTCCCTCACCGCCGCCGTGCGCCGCCGCGCCGACCACGAGCTCGGCATCGACCTCGGCGACGTGGAGCTCGCGCTCCCCCTCTTCCGCTACCGCGCGACCGACGCGAACGGCATCGTCGAGAACGAGGTGTGCCCGGTGTACGTGGCCACCACCGACGACGAACCCGACCCGAACCCGCGCGAGGTCGCCGAGTTCGCGTGGATCCCGCCGCACGACCTCGTGCGCGCCGTCGAGTCCGCGCCGTGGGCGTTCAGCCCGTGGCTCGTGCTGCAGGCGCGAGAGCTGGAGCTGTTCCGGTGACCGACCTGCTCTCCCCCTCGGTCGACGAGGAGCTGCGCGCGTTCTTCGCCGACGCACGCACGCGCGCCCGCGAGTACGGGCAGCACTACGCGGCGCTGTGGGAGTCGCTCGAGCAGCAGAGCTCGGGCGGCAAGCGCATCCGCCCGAAGCTCGTCTACGCCGCCTACCAGGGATTCGGCGGCGACGACCGGCACGTCGCGACGCGGGTCGCGATCGCGTTCGAGCTGCTGCACACGGCCTTCCTCATCCACGACGACGTCATCGACCGCGACACCGTGCGCCGTGGCGCGCCGAACATCGCCGCGCGCTTCGCGGGTCGGGCCCGCGCGCACGGCGCCGACGACCGCGCCTGCGAGGTGTGGGGCGAGACCGCGGCGGTGCTGGCGGGCGACCTCGCGCTGAGCCGCGCGCACCGCGAGATCGCCACGCTGCCCGTGGATCCCGACCGCAGGGCGGCGCTCCTCGACATCCTCGACCGAGCCGTGTTCGTGTCGGCCGCCGGCGAGCTCGCCGACGTCGTGCACGCGGGCTCGCACCATCCGCCCGAGGTGGCCCGCGTCGTGGCCACCCTCGAGCAGAAGACGGCGGTGTACTCGTTCGAGTGCCCCCTCACGGCCGGGGCCGTGCTGGCCGGGGCCGGCGACGGTGCGATCGGCGCGCTCGCCCGCTACGGTCGCCTCGTGGGCGTCGCGTTCCAGATCACCGATGACATCCTCGGCGTGTTCGGCGATCCGGCGGTCACCGGCAAGTCCGCGGCATCCGACCTGCGCGAGGGCAAGCAGACGGCGCTCACGGCGCACGCGGCGACCACCGACGCATGGCCCGCGATCGCGTCCCGCCTCGGCGACCCCGACCTCGACGACGACGGCGCCGACGTGCTGCGCGAGGCGCTGCGCGCCTGCGGTGCGCTCGAGGCGGCGCGACGGCTGGCCGACGAGTACGTGACGCTCGCGCGCTACGAGCTCGACGCCGAGGAGCTGCCCGCTGCGCTGCGGGCCGAGCTGGGCGATCTCGCCCAGCGTGCGGCGGAGCGTGCGCGATGAACCGGGAGCCCACGCCGCTCGACCGCTACGACCACGCCGCCGAGGCGAGTGCGGCCGTGGTCATCGGCCGGTACTCGACGTCGTTCGGCGCGGCGGCGCGCCTGCTCGATCCCGGCTCGCGCCGCCGCATCCGCTCGATCTACGCCCTCGTGCGCGTGGCCGACGAGGTCGTCGACGGCACGGCGCGGGCGGCCGGGCTCGACGACGGCGAGCTGCTCGACGTGCTCGACGAGCTCGAGTCCGAGACCGAGGCGGCGATGCGCCGCGGCTACTCCGCCAACCTCGTCGTGCACGCGTTCGCGGTCACCGCCCGCGACGCGGGCATCGGCGTGCACCTCACCCGGCCGTTCTTCGCGTCGATGCGGCGCGACCTCGACCCGTCGCCGATCCGCGCCGAGGAGGTCGCGCCGTACATCCACGGCTCGGCCGAGGTGGTCGGGCTCATGTGCCTCGCCGTCTTCCTCATGGACGAGCGGGCGGATGCCGCGCGCCGGGCGCGCCTCGAGGAGGGCGCCGCGCACCTCGGCGCCGCGTTCCAGAAGATCAACTTCCTGCGCGACCTCGCGGTGGACTGGCAGGAGCTCGGCCGCAACTACTTCCCGTGGGTCGACCCCGACGCGTTCACCGAGTCCGACAAGGCCGGCATCCTGGCGGATATCGACCGCGACCTCGACGTCTCGGGTCGCACCATCCGCGAGCTGCCGCGCCGAGCTCGCGCCGCGGTCGCCGCCGCGCACGGACTCTTCTCACGCCTGGCCCAGCGCTGCCGGGAGACGCCGGCCGAGCGCCTCATCGCGACGCGCATCCGCGTGCCCGATCCCGAGAAGCTCGCGATCGCCGTGCGGTCGGCCATCGCGCCCGGCGGGGGCGTGCGATGACGGCGGCATCCGAGCGCATCGTGGTCGTCGGCGGCGGCATCGCCGGACTGGCGTCCGCGGCGCTCCTCGCGCGCGACGGGCACCGCGTGACGCTGCTCGAGGCCCGCGCAGAGCTGGGCGGACGGGCCGGCACGTGGGAGCGGCGGGGCTTCCGCTTCGACACGGGCCCGTCGTGGTACCTGATGCCCGACGTGTTCGACCACTTCTTCCGGATGTTCGGCACGAGCTCGGCCGAGCAGCTCGAGCTCGTGCGTCTCGACCCCGGCTATCGGGTCTACGCCGACGGCTACGACGCACCGCTCGACGTGCGCGCGACGCGCGACGAGAACGTCGCGCTGTTCGAGTCGGTCGAGCCCGGCGGCGGGGCGGCGCTCGAGCGCTACCTCGACTCGGCCGCGTCGACCTACGACGTGGCGGTACGACGGTTCCTCTACACGAACTTCGACGACCCGCGGGCGTTCCTCACGCCCGAGGTGCTCGGCCGGGCGGGCCGCCTGGCGCGACTGCTCACCACGCCCCTCGACCGGTTCGCCGCGCACGCGGTGCGCGACCGCCGGCTCCGCCAGGTGCTCGGGTACCCCGCGGTGTTCCTCGGCTCGTCGCCGTCGGCCACGCCCGCGATGTACCACCTCATGAGCCATATGGACCTCGAAGAAGGCGTGTTCTATCCGCAGGGCGGGTTCGGGGGGCTCATGGCGCGGATCGCCGGGATCGCCGCGGCCGCCGGCGTCGAGCTCGTCACCGAGGCGCGGGTCGAGGCGATCGAGGTGACGGACGACGCGACGCCGTCGGTCACGGGCGTGCGCTACGTCGACGCCACCGGGACGGAGCATCGCGCCGTCGCCGATCGGGTCGTGTCGGCCGCCGACCTGCACCACACCGAGACCGAGCTGCTCCCCCGGCACGCGCAGACCTACCCCGAGTCGTGGTGGGAGCGGCGTACGTCGGGCCCGGGCGCGGTGCTCGCGATGCTCGGGGTGCGCGGGCCGGTGGCGGGTCTCGCGCACCACACGCTCTTCTTCACCGAGGACTGGGACGCGAACTTCGACCGCATCTTCGGCGACGACCCGGGCATCCCCGATCCCGCGTCCTTCTATGCCTGCATGCCGAGCGCCACCGACCCGACCGTCGCGCCGGCCGGCGACACGAACCTGTTCGTGCTCATCCCGGTGCCCGCCGACGTGTCGATCGGCCGGGGCGGCGAGGACGGCGCCGGCGACCGGCTCGTCGAGGACGCGACCGACCGGGCGATCGCCCGGATCGCGTCGGCGACCGGCGCCACGGACCTCGCCCGGCGCATCGTCGTTCGCCGCACCGTCGGGCCGGCGGACTTCGCGGAGCAGCTGCACTCCTGGCGCGGCGGTGCCCTCGGACCCGCGCACACGCTGCGGCAGAGCGCGTTCCTGCGCGGCTCGAACCGCTCGCGCCGCGTGCGCGGGCTGTACTACGCGGGCGGGTCGAGCGTGCCCGGCATCGGCCTGCCGATGTGCCTCATCGGGGCCGAGAACGTGCTGAAGCGCGTGCGCGGCGACCGGTCGAGCGGGCCGCTGCCCGAGCCCGCCGGCGCCCGCACGTTCCCACCCTCCGAGGTCGCCGGCCTCCTCGACGCCCACGCGCTCGACCGGAACCGCGGATGACCGGATACACCTACCTCGGCGTGCTCGTGCTCTCGATCGCCGCGATGGCCCTCATCGACGTCCGCTGGCGGCTCGCGTTCCGGCGTGCGCCCGCCGCATCGGGGCTCGCGGTCGGCGCGGGTACGCTCGCACTGCTCGCCTGGGACCTCGCCGGCATCGGCTTCGGCGTGTTCTTCCGCGGTGACTCGCCGTGGGCCACGGGGGTGCTGCTGGCGCCCGAGCTCCCGCTCGAGGAGCCCGTGTTCCTCGTGTTCCTCTGCTACCTCTCGCTCGTCGCGGTGCTCGGGGTCGAGCGGATGCTCGAACGCCGGTCGGGCGTGCGAGGCGGCGACGTGGCATCCGATGCGGCGACGGATGCCGCGACGCGGCCGGGTGCGAGGGATGCCGCGACTCGACCGTCCGACTCCGCCGCCGCCCGCCCGGGCGGGAGGCCGTCGTGACCTACTCCCTCGTCTGCCTGCCGGTCCTCGCCGTCGCGGTGGTGCTGGCGCTCGCGGCCGCTCGGAGGCTGCCGCCGCCCGCCCGCCGCCGGCGGTGGCTCGCGATCGGGTTCGCCGGCGCGCTCGTGCTCGTGCTCACCGGCGTCTTCGACTCGCTCATGATCGCCGCGGGCCTGTTCGGCTACGCCGACGGCACGCGGCTCGGGCCGACGATCGGGCTCGCGCCGATCGAGGACTTCGCGTACCCGATCGTCACGGTGCTGCTCGTGCCGGCGATCTGGACGCTCGCGCGTCGGCGCAGGGCGAGGGGCGGCCATGATGAAGACTGACGTCGTGCAGCAGGGCGCCGGCCACGTGATCCGACAGGTCGTGCTCTCCTCGCGACCCATCAGCTGGATCAACACCGCGTTCCCGTTCGCGGCCGCCTACCTGCTCACGACGGGAACGGTCGACGCGCTGCTCGTCGTGGGCACGCTGTTCTTCCTCGTCCCGTACAACCTGCTCATGTACGGCGTGAACGACGTGTTCGACTACGAGTCCGACCTGCGCAATCCGCGCAAGGGCGGCTCGGAGGGCGCCCTCCTCGAGCCGCGCCTGCATCGCGCAGTGGTCTGGACGGGCGTCATCACGGCGGCCCCGCTCCTGGTCGCGATGCTGTGGCTCGGCGGCACGGGGCATCCGTGGTCGTGGGCCGTGCTCGCGGTGAGCCTGTTCGCCGTGTTCGCCTACTCGGTGCCCGGACTGCGGTTCAAGGAGGTGCCGGTGCTCGACTCGATCACGTCGAGCACGCACTTCGTGAGCCCGGCCGTCTACGGGCTCGCGGTGGCGGGCGCGGTGCCGACGCCGCAGCTCGTCGCCGTCGTCGCGGCCTTCTTCTGCTGGGGCATGGCGAGCCACGCGTTCGGCGCCGTGCAGGACGTGGTGCCCGACCGCGAGGCCGGCATCGCGTCGATCGCGACCGCGTTCGGGGCCCGCGCGACCGTGCGGATCGCGCTCGGGCTCTGGATCACGGCCGGCGTGCTCATGCTCGCGACCGCCTGGCCGGGCCCGCTCGCGGCGCTGCTCGTGCTGCCCTACGTCGTCACCGCATGGCCGTACCGATCGGTGAGCGATGCGGAGTCGGGGACGGCGAACCGCGGATGGCGGCGGTTCATCGCGCTCAACTACGCCGTCGGCTTCCTCGTGACGATGCTGCTCATCTGGTGGTCGTTCGAGCGGTCGTAGGCTGGCTGCATGGCCGACTCCCCCGCGCGCGCGGATTCCGTGCGCATGGACCCCGTGCGCATCGATGCATGGCTCTGGGCGGTGCGCCAGTTCAAGACGCGTTCGGCCGCGACGGCCGCGTGCCGCGCCGGGCACGTGCGCGTCAACGGGGAGCGCGCCAAGGCGGCCCAGCCGGTGCGGCCGGGCGACGAGGTGCGGGTACGCGTCGACGGCTTCGACCGGATGCTGGTGGTGCGCCAGACGCTCGTGAAGCGCGTGTCGGCGACCGTCGCCGCCACCGCGGTCGAGGATCGCACGCCGGCTCGGCCGCCCCGCGAGGCGGTGCCGACCGTGCCCGTGCGCGACCGCGGCGCCGGACGCCCCACCAAGCGCGAGCGCCGCGACCTCGACCGGCTGCGCGGGCGCTGACGGCGCGCTGCGCCCGGCGCACGGCGCGCCGCGCCGGGGGCGCCCCTGCCGAGGCACCTGCCAACCGGGCGTAGCCTGAAGCGGTGCAGAAGGAACTGAGCCACGAACCGGATGCCCGACGCTACGTGCTGCGCCTCGACGGCGACATCGCGAGCGTGCTCGACTACCGCGTGCTCGGCGACTCGGTCGCCTTCACCCGCGCGTTCACCAACCCGCCGTACCGCGGCAGCGGCCTCGCGGGCGAGCTCGTGGCGTTCGCCGTCGACGACGTCGAGGCGACCTCCGATCGCCGCATCGTGCCGAGCTGCTGGTACGTCGGCGAGTGGTTCGACCGGCACCCCGATCGCCGGACGCTCCTGGATCCCCGGACGGCGTGACCATGATCGTCGGCTACTCCGCCGCGCAGGTGCGCGCTGCCGAGGCGCCGCACCTCGCGGCGGGCGAGCCGCTCATGCGCCGGGCCGCGGCGGCACTCGCGGCGACGCTGCGGCAGGAGCTGGCCGACGCGCAGGCACCCGACGGACCGGTCGTGCTCCTCGTCGGCTCGGGCGACAACGGCGGCGACGCCCTCTGGGCCGGTGCCGAGCTCGCCCGGGCCGGCGTCGTGGTGACGGTGGTGCCCACCTCCGAGCGCATGCACGCCGCGGGGACCGCCGCGGCCCGTGCTGCGGGCGTGCGCTTCGTCGGGGCATCCGACGACCCTGCCGCCGAGGCGGCCTTCCGCGACGCGGCCGTGCTCGTCGACGGGATCCTCGGCACGGGCACGAGCGCGTCCCCGGCGCTGCGCGGTCGCGCCCGGGACCTCGTCGCCGCGGCGATCGCGGCCGCCGAGGCGGGCGGCGTCCGGGTGGTCGCGGTCGACCTGCCGAGCGGCATCCACCCCGACGACGGCACCGTGCCCGATCCCGCGGTGCTCCGCGCCGACGTCACCGTCACCTTCGGCGCGGTGAAGGCCGGCCTGCTGCGCGAGCCCGCCGCCGGGTACGCCGGACGCATCGAGCTCGTCGACCTCGGCCTCGGGCCCGAGCTCGCGACGATGACGCCCCTCGTCACCCTCGAGTGACGACGAAGCGGGCCGGGGTCCACGACCCCGGCCCGCTCACGATTCCGTTCGCCGGATCAGTACCAGTTCATCGACTGGGAGTGCGACCACGCGCTGCACGGCGTGCCGTACGCGCCCTTGATGTAGCCGAGGCCCCAGCGGATCTGCGTGGCGGCGCTGGTCTGCCAGTCGTCGCCGGCCGTCGCCATCTTGCTGCCGGGCAGCGACTGCGGGATGCCGGTCGCACCGCTCGATGCGTTGTAGGCCTGGTAGTTCCAGCCCGACTCCTTCTGCCACAGCTTGTCGAGGCACTGGAACTGGTCGCCGCCCCAGCCGTACTGCGAGGCGGCGAGGTCGGCGGCGTACGCGCGGGCGCCGTCGGGCGTGTTGGCGTTCGCGAGCGCCTGCGCGGCGGCCGCGGCGGCAGCGGCGGCGGCCTCCGCCTGCGCCTGGTCGTACGCGGCGATCGCGGCAGCGGTCTTGGCCGCCTCGGCGCGGGTCTCCTTCGTGAGGTCGACGACCTTCTCGGTGGAGATGGTCTTGTAGTCGCTGAGCGACGCGACCGAGGCCGCGAGGCCCGAGGCGTCGGCCTTGCCGTCGGCGGCGGCGAGCGTCTCGTTCGCGGCCGTGATGGTGTCTTCCGCGATGTCGATGGCCTTCGCGGCCGCGACGCCGGCGTAGGCGCCGAGCTGCTCGTGGCGGAAGCCGCTGGTGGCGTTGAGCGCCTGGGTGGCGTTGATCCGCTCCTGCGTGGCCACCGCGTTCTGCACGGAGAAGCCGGTGCCGACGAGGAGGCCGGCGGCGGCGATGGCGCCCGCGACGACGAGGCGCTTGCGGCCGATGCGTCGGCGGCGGAGGTCGCGGCGCGAGGTCGCCGCGGTGTCGGTGAGGACGGGGTTCGAGTCGGTCTGGGCGTGCGTGGAGGAGGTGTCGTTTCGCATAGGTTCAGAGCTGCTCGGAACGTGGAATCGTCGGGGAATCATCAGGGGGCGCGCCTCCGAGCGTGGGCACAAGTCCCCTACCCTGCATGACGAAACTGGGCAGTCCCTCACTTTTCCCTGTGCAATCCATGTCCATGCATGGTTTGCGCTTGGGCATACTGGAGCCGTGTCCGATGCCTCAGTCGCCTTCCCCACGCCGTCGCCGAGCGACCGATGCCCCTGCCTCAGCGGCGACGTGTTCGGCGCGTGCTGCGGCCGATTCCTGGGTGGCGCGGCGGATGCCCCGACGGCCGAGCAGCTCATGCGGTCGCGCTACTCGGCGTTCGCGGTCGGCGACGCGGACTACCTGCTCGCGACGTGGCATCCGTCGACCCGACCCTCGGAGCTCGAGCTCGACCCGGCCATGCGCTGGTTCCGCCTCGACGTCGTGCGCCGCGAGCGCGGCGGGCCGCTCGACCGCGACGGGATCGTCGAGTTCACCGCGTACTACCGACACGAGGGGCAGCGGGGCGAGCTGCACGAGGTGAGCGCGTTCGTGCGCGAGGGCGGACGCTGGAGCTACGTCGGTCCCGTCGGCTGACCGCGGATGCCCCGGCCGGACGTGTCAGTCGTCGGCGGACGTGCGCTCGGCATCCGTCGAGAACCCGTCGAGCACCGCGCGCTCGCCCGACTCGAGCAGCTCCTGGAACAGCGTGACCTGGACCCCGGCGGGCGCGTCGAGTCGGGAGTTCAGCGACTGCCACGGCGTGACGACGGGCTCGGCGACGACGCGGCCGCCCGCGGCCTCGAGCCGCCGCGTTGCGCCCTCGGTGTCGGTCACCTCGAACGCGAGCCGGATGTGCGGGCTCTCGGCGCCCCCCGCCTCGATGCGGTCGATCGCCTGCTTGTGCACGGGGTTGGCGATCTCGAGCGTGGCGCGACCTGCGTCGAGGATGACGACGCGCTCGTCACCGCCCTCGGCGAAGGCCAGGTATTCGGGCAGCCCGAGCGTGTCGCGGAAGAACGCGACCGCCTGATCGTAGTCGACGGCCTCCACGACGACGCGGAGCTGGAGGACCGAGGGCGTTGCGGCATCCGTCATGCCCGAATCCTCCCAGTCGCGGCCGACATCCGCGAGGGCCTGATCAGCGGGTCCGATCAGGATGCGGGCGGCGCCGGGTACGGCCGCTCGGCGAGCACCCGGGCGAGGTGCACCGCGTTGCGCACGAGCGTCGCGTTGGCCTGCGCGACCGGCTCGGGGGTCTCGGGAAGGTCCTTGTAGTCGGTCTTCTCCATCGCCGCGCCGTTCCAGTACGTGCCGCCCTGCGCCGGCATGGTGAATCCGACGTCGTTGAGGGCCTGGTGCAGGTCGGCGGTGATCTTGTGCGCGCCGTCCTCGTTGCCGAGCACGGCGGTGGCCGCCACCCGGCCGAACAGGATCGGCCGGCCCGCGTCGTCGGTGGCCGAGAGCTCGGCGTCGAGTCGCTCGAGCACGCGCTGCGCGACGCTCGACATGTGGCCGAGCCACGTCGGCGTGCACACGACGAGGATGTCGGACGCGAGGATGCGTTCGCGCAGGCGGGGCCACTCGTCGCCGTCGCCCATGTCGGCGTCGACGCCGGGGGCCACGTCGACGTCGACGACGCGCACGATGTCGCCCTCGAGGCCGTGTCCGGCGAACCCGCCGAGGAGCTGCTCCGCGATGAGCTGGCAGCTGGATTCCTCGGGCGCGTGCTTGAGCGTGCAGTTCAGCAGGAGCACGGACAGGTCGGCGGTCGGCATGGGATGCGCCTCTCCGGCGCGGATCGACACGCCACTCCCCTGTCTAGGCGCTGTTGCCGTCCGTCTGCAGGGGCTTGACACCCACGGCGCGCCGGCCGGGGTCGCACATCGCCGGCGCGCGATGCATGGCCGGGTCAAAGGGAATCCCGAGGTTCGCCCCGTAGCGTCGGGCAGGTGACCCCGCTCGACGGCATCCCCTCGCAACGGCACCCCGACGCTCCGCACCTGCTCACGGACCGGGCGCAACGCACCCTCGAGGCGATCGACGGCCGCACGCTCGACGAGATGCGCGCCCTGCGAGACGAGACCGAGCGCTTCATGCTCCGCTACAAGTTCGGCATGGACGAGGTGATCACGAAGCTCTCGATCCTCCGGGAGGAGTTCAGCCAGAACCACGACTACAACCCGATCGAGCACATCTCGAGCCGGCTGAAGAGCCTCGACAGCGTCATCGCGAAGATGCAGCGCAAGGGCATCGAGCCGACGTTCGACACGATCCGCGACACGATCACCGACATCGCCGGCGTGCGGGTCACGTGCAGTTTCGTCTCCGACGCCTACCGGCTCGCCGAGCTCCTCACCGAGCAGCCCGACATCCGCGTGCTCAGGGTCAAGGACTACATCGCCGAGCCGAAGGAGAACGGGTACCAGAGCCTGCACCTCATCGTCGAGGTGCCGGTGTTCCTCTCGACCGGCGCGCACCCGGTCGCCGTGGAGGTGCAGATCCGCACGATCGCGATGGACTTCTGGGCCAGCCTCGAGCACAAGATCTACTACAAGTACGACCGGCAGGTTCCGCAGGAGCTCCTCGACGGGCTGACGGATGCCGCGCACACCGCCGCGGAGCTCGACTCGCGCATGGAGCGCCTGCACCGCGAGGTGCACGGGGCGCCGTCGCACCGGCGCGGCACGATCGCGATCTGACCGCACGCCGGGGCGCGCGGCATCCGCTCACTCGGGGTTGCGGGCCCGGCTCGGCTGCACCCGCATGGGCTCGCCCGGCATCTTGGGGAAGTCGGGCGGGAACGGCAGCTCGCCGAGGCCCGCGTCGAGGTCGCGCTGCCACCACTCGAGCAGCGTGTCGATGCGCCCGGGCTGCGACTGCATGCCCGCCCACGGGTCGCCGACGGCGCGCAGCCGGTCGGGCATCGAGCGGATCGTGAAGTCGCGCGGATCGGCGGACTCGACCTCCTCCCACGCGAGCGGGCAGGACACCGGCGCGTGCGGCAGCGGGCGCGGGCTGTAGGCCCCGGCCATCGTGCGATCGCGATTCGCCTGGTTGAAGTCGATGAAGATGCGGTCGCCGCGCTCCTCCTTCCACCACGCGGTGGTCAGCTCGTCGGGCATGCGACGCTCGAGCTCGCGCGCGAGGGCGATGACCGCGTGCCGCACGTCGAGGAACTCGTGCTCGGGCTCGATGGGCGCGAAGACGTGGATGCCGCGATTGCCCGACGTCTTCACGAACGGCGTGAGCCCGACCTCGCCCATGAGGTCGCGCAGCGCGAGCGCCGCGGGCACCGCCTCGCGGAAGCCGGTGCCCGGTTGCGGGTCGAGGTCGATGCGCAGCTGGTCGGGGTTGTCGGTGTTCGCGGTGCTCGAGGCCCACGGGTGGAACACGATCGTGTTCATCTGCGCCGCCCACACCGCCCCGGCGGGCTCGTCGAGCACGACCTGGGGATGCTTCCGGCCGCTCGGGTACGTCACCGTCACCGACCGCACCCACGCGGGCGCGCCCTTCGGCGGGTTCTTCGAGAAGAACTGCTCGCCGTCGATGCCCTCGGGGAACCGCTGGAGCGAGACGGGCCGGTCGCCGTTCGCCTCGATGAACGGGCCGCCGACGGCGACGAGGTACTCGGCGAGCTCGAGCTTCGTGATGCCCGGGTCGGGCCAGATCACCCGGTTCGGCGACGAGATGCGCACCTCGCGATCGCCGTGGGGACCGGGCACGGTGAGGGTGACAGCTTCGGCGGCCATGGTGCGACGCTACCGTGCCGGGGTGACACGGCGACAGGGCGACGTCCGCGCGCCCCGGCCACCGCACTGAATCGTCGAGCGTTACGCGCTGAGCGTCGCGTACCGCTTCTCGGCGCGCGCCCGCGCCTTGGCGGCCTCGACCTCGCGGTCCTTCGGCGGCGCGTTCGTCACGAGGTCGTCGAGCAGGTGCCTGGTGATGTGCGCGATCTCGTGCACGGCCCGGTCGAACGCCTCGGCGTTCGCCTTGGACGGCTTCGTCGATCCGCTCACCTTGCGCACGAACTGCAGTGCGGCCGCGTGCACCTCATCGTCGGTCGCGGCGGGCTCGAAGTTGTGGAGGGGGTGGATGTTCCTGCACATGCCCCGAGCCTAACCCCGTGCACCTGAGGGCGCCTCGGCTCCCGTGACGATCCGGTACGACGGGAGCCCGCGCCGCCGGATGAGCCACTCCGCGACGACGAGGTTCGGCAACCAGGCGAGGAACGGCACCACGCCGTAGGCGTTCGCGAACGCGGCGTCGACGTCGAGATCGCCGGGGATCGCCTGCATGCCGATGAGGAGGCCGAGCCAGAGCCGCAGCGTGACGGCGGCGTAGGTGAGCGCGAAGTTGCGCATCATCCAGGCCCGGTGGTTCGCGACGTCACGGGCCCGGATGGCGCGATACCCGCGCCATGCGGTGACGAGCCAGAGCACGGCGAGCGTGCCGAAGCCGACGGATCCGGCGAGGCCCGCCTCGCTGAACGGGGCGATGACGAGTCCCGAGACGCCGGCGATCGCCACGGCGGCGAGGTAGCTGCGCCCGATCCAGCGGTGCACAACGCGGTACCGGTCGCGCAGCCCGCGCCAGAACTGGAGCGGGCCGGCGACGAGGGCCAGGCCTCCAGCCGCGATGTGGGCGTAGAACGCCGCCTGCACGATCGCCGGGAGGCCGGCGTAGGTGTCGGCCACACCGGCGCCCGAGGCCGACAGGTCCGCGAGCGAGGCCGTGAGGTACGGCACGACCGCGAAGGCGGCGATGGCGAGCGAGGAGAGCACGACCCAGGCCCAGCCGGCCCGCGTCGCGACGAGACGCGGCGATGCCCCGCGCGGGCTTCCGGCGGCGGGCGGCTCCGACGAACGTGCGGTTCCGGTGGTCATGCGGCTCACGCTAGGAGCGCCGCTGCGCCGCCGGTATCGGGTCAACCCCCCGATCGGATGCCGCGATCCCCCGGTCCTCGGAGGCATCGGATGACGCGGCATCCGCCTCGACGGCGACCGGCGCACGCCGTCTCCGACGACGCACCTGCCCGACCGCGACACCGCCCACGAGGAGCGCGCTGCCGGCGAGCTCGAGGGCGTTCGGCACCTGTCCGAGCGCGAGGGCGGCGGCGGCGAGCCCGATCGGCGGCGTGAGCAGCGCGAACGGCGCCACGAGCGCGGCCGGGTACTTCCCGAGCAGCATGTTCCAGATCGTGTAGCCCACGAGCGACGCCATGCCCGCCGTGAAGCCGACGCTCACGATCGTCTCCCAGCCGATCGTGGCGAACGCCTCGCCGACCGCGGCGGGTCCGTCGAGCAGCAGGCTGAGCGCGAGCACGGGCAGCGGCACCACGAGCGCGGACCAGACGACGATGCCGAAGCCGTCGGCCCCGGCGGCCGACCGGGAGATCACGTTGCCGATGCCCCAGCTGAGCCCGGCCGCGACGCAGATGAGGAGCGGCACGATCGCCGTGAGCCCCGGCGCGCCCTCGAGGCGGCCGAGCGCGACGATCCCGAGCCCGGCGACGCCGAGGAGCGCGCCGATGAGCTGCATCCGGGTCGGACGCTCGCGCAGCGCGACCGCCCCGATCACGAGCGTGAAGATCATCTGGCACTGCAGCACGACCGCGGCGAGGCCCGCAGGCAGGCCGAGGTGCATCGCGGTGAAGAGCAGGCCGAACTGGCCGGCGCTCATGAACAGGCCGATGCCCGCGATGACACGCCACGGGGCATCCGGTCGCGGCACGAAGAAGACGAGCGGCACCGCGACGAGGCCGAATCGCAGCGCCACGAGCACGAGCGGGAGCGTGTCGCGCAGGCCGAGGTCGATGGCCACGAAGTTGACGCCCCAGATGAGGGCGACGAGCAGGCCGAGCAGCAGGTGTCGCGGGGTCACGGCTCCAGCCAAGCAGCCCAATGGATTCAGCACCAGTTCCGAATTGTTCACTTGATCACGTACGATCGCTACATGATCGATCTGCAGGGCCTGCGGGCGCTCGTCGCCGTCGATCGGGCGGGATCGGTGGTCGCCGCCGCCGACCAACTCGGCTACACGCCGTCGGCGGTCTCGCAGCAGGTGAAGAAGCTCGAGCGCGACCTCGACGCGGTGCTCCTCGAACGCCGTGGCCGCGGCGTGCTGCTCACCGAGCGCGGGCGCACGCTCGCGAGCGAGGGGCGCGAGCTGCTCGTCGGCCTCGAGCGACTGGAGGCCGTCGCCGCGAGCGGCTCGCGGCCGACCGCTCCCCTGCGCATCGCGTCCTTCTCCACCGCCACGCGCGGGCTCCTCGGCCCGGTGCTCGCCGAGCTCCGCGACGCGGATGCCGCGGTGCTCGCGACCGTGACGAGCGTCGACCCCGTCGAGGCCATGGCCATGGTCGCCTCCGGCGCCGCCGACCTCGCCGTCGTGCACAACTGGAACTCCGTGCCGCTCGTCGCGCCGTCGCACGTGGCGACCGAGTACGTGTGCCACGACGAGGCCGACGTCGTGCTGTCCGTCGACCATCCGCTCGCCGGCCGCGACGAGCTCGAGCGTGCCGACCTCGTCGACGAGGCCTGGGCGAGCACGCCGAAGGGCGCGATCTGCCACGAGGCGCTCATGCGGATCTTCGCCGACCTCGACACGTTCCCCCGGGTCGTCGCCGAGGATCCCGACTTCGCGTCGCTCATCGAGCTCGCGCGGCAGGGCGTCGCGATCGCGCTCGTCCCACGACTCGGCCGATCCGCCCTCCCCGACGGCGTCGTCGCCCGACCGCTCGCCGACCACAGCCAGGTGCGCGACATCCGGGTGGCCTACCGCCGGTCGATGGCCGAGAGCGCCGGCATCCGCCGGGCGGTCCGCCTGCTCCTCGACGCCGGACGACGGGTCGAGGCATCCGCCATCGCCTGAGCGCCCGGGCCGGGCCCGATCACATCGACGCGTCGTGCGGACCGGCCACGGGCTGCAACCGGAACAGGCGCACGACTCGGCCCGAGTCCCGCTCGTATCCCCGGTAGCCGGGCCACTGGGCCTCGATGCGCGCCCAGGCGGCGTCGAGCTCGTCGTCGGGGATGCGGGTCGCGCGCACGTGCAGGCGCCGTCCGCGCACGGTGATCGACGCGTCGGGGCGCGCGATCAGGTTGTATGTCCAGCCGGGATGCCGCTCCTGCGCGAACGTCGTGCCGGCCACGATCGCGCGGCCCCGGCCGTCGGGCGTGTACATGAGGTGCGTGTCGCGAGGCTCGCCCGATCTCGCGCCCGTCGTGTGGAGCACGAGCGACGGCACGAGCAGCCCGCTCAGCTGCACGCGACCGCCCGTGAGCGCCGCCACGAGGCGCTCGGCCGGGGGCAGCAGCAGCGGGCCGATCGCCCGGAACAGGCGGGTGCGCGTGATCGGCGCGATCACGGAGCGGACGACCTGCAGCACGGTGGGCACGTGCCCATTCTGACGGGCGCGCCCTGCGCTTCGGAAGCACTCGGAACGGGGTCGCGAGTGCTACTCCCCCCGGTGTGCGAGGTCAATCCCCTCGCGCGCGGAGGCGGCCCGACGTACCGTGGCCGCAAGCCGCCAGGATGGCGGAACCAGCCGAGATCGGAGAAATCATGCCCGCACGTCGGCCCGAACGGCCTGAGGGCGAGTACGTCGATTCTGACCTGCCCCTGAGCGCCGAGCTCCCGAAGGAAGAGTACGAGCAGGTCGAGGAGGTGCTCGACGAGAACGAGCGCCGCGGTGACACCCAGGAGGTCGACGTCGAGGTCATCGAGATCGTCGACGACGACACCGCATACCCACCCGACCGCGACACGCGCTGACCCACGTCCGGGCGGGCGGCGGCAGGGGTCGCACGCCCGGCACTCCCCACAAGGCCCGCGACCAAGGCGTCGGGCCCCGTCAGCGTTCGCGCGTCAGGCGGCGGGCGGATGCTGCGCAGCCAACTCCTTGTCGACCGCCTCCCGCGCCGCCGCCAGCTCGGTCGCGGCATACGTCGCTCGCCGCTCGGCCCGCTGCAGCCGCCGCGCGGCGAGCGTCGGGGCGCTGTGGCGCGCGTGCACCCGGTCGTGCTCCTCGTCGACACCGGCCACGATGAAGGCGCCGGCGATGAGGATCACCTGTGCCGAGAGGTTGAACCAGAGCAGCAGGGCGATCAGCGACCCGAACGATGCCAGCAGCGGATTGCTCGACGCGCCGCCGACGAACAGGCTCGACAGCAGCTGCAGCACGACCAGGCCGACGCCACCGAGCAGCGCGCCCACCCAGAGCGATCGTGCGCGCGGGCGGAGGCCGGAGAGCAGGCGGAACATCGCCGCCACGACGACGGTGTCGATCACGAAGATCACGACGATCGACACGATGCGCGTGCTCACGTCGTAGAGCGGATCGCGGATCGACAGGCCCAGCCAGTCGAAGAGCGTGCCGATCGCGGCCGTGCTGAAGAACGTGATCGCCGCGGCCAGCGCGAGTGCGGCGCCGAACGCGATCGCAAGCAGGAGATCGCGCAGCAGCAGCCAGATGAAGAAGGTCTGGTCGTCGGCCTGGTCGGCGATGGTGCGGAAGGCGGTGCGAAGCGATCCGATGGCGCCGATGGCCGCGCCGACGAGGCCGATGAGGGCGAGCGTCCCGGTGATGCTCAGCGTGATGGGCTGGATGAGGTCGTCGGGGCTGATGACGCCGTCCTCGCCGATGAGGCCCGGGATGGCGGTGCTGATCGTGGCGACGAGCGCGTCCATGGCGTCGGGCCGGCCCGAGAGCCAGATGCCACCGATCGCGAACCCGAGGAAGACCCCCGCGAAGACGGAGAAGAGCGTTCGGTACGTGACGCTGTCGGCGAGCATCGGCCCGTGATGCTCGAGGTAGATGAACCACGCGCGCACGGGCCTCGTCGCGAGCGCCCACCTGGTGATCTTCGTTCCCCACGCGATGATGCCCGCGAACGGCCCGCCGGGTCGTCGTTCGGTCTGCTGATCGGCCATGTCGTCAGGCTATCCAGCGGTCGAGACCGACGCAGTCGCTTGACACGGGCCCCCGCGAGGGAGACGAGCGCAGGAGTGGACGCATTGCTCTTGGCACTCGCCGGGCGAGAGTGCTAATCTGAGCGTAGTTGAGCGATGTGGACTCAACTCTTGGAACACCGGCCGAACGGCCGACATCAGGGAGGAGAAGCCATGGCCATGTACTGGGACCCGTTCCGTGAGCTCGACCGCCTCGCTGCGGGCATGCTCGACTCGAGGCAGGGACCTCGCGTGATGCCCATCGACCTGCACCGCGACGGCGACCACTACGTGCTCTCGGCCGACCTGCCGGGCGTCGACCCGGGCTCGATCGACGTCGACGTCGACGGCCAGCTGCTCACGATCCGCGCCGAGCGCACGCTGCGCTCCGACAGCGACGTGCAGTGGCTCGCGCACGAGCGACCCAGCGGATCGTTCCTGCGCCAACTCACGCTCGGTGACGGGCTCGACACCGCGTCGATCAGCGCGCACTACGACAACGGCGTGCTGAGCGTCGTGATCCCGGTGAGCGAGCGAGCGAAGCCGCGCAAGGTCGAGGTGCAGAGCGCACCGAACGCCGAGCGGGAGATCTCGGCGTCCTCGTCGAGCTGACACCGCCCGCGAGGAGCCCGCTTCGCCACCGGCGGAGCGGGCTCCGACGCTCGGTGTTTCGGATGACGGAGAAGCCCGCTGCCGTGCGGGCTCCCGCGGCAAGGAGATGGGACGTGAAGCAACAGGGTTGGCGCCGGTACGATCACACGATCTTCCCGATCTTCCATGAGCGATTCGAGGAGAAGTGGGGTGCAGGCACCGCCCCATTCCTCGATCCGAGTGTGTATGACGCGGACCAGCCACGTCCACGCGCCCAGTGGATCAATGTCGCTACGGGTGCCGCCGTCGCGGTCGTGCCCGTCTGGGAGGACGATCCCTCAGCACGCTCCTTCGCAGTGTTCTACCTCCCACCCCACGGGGGCATCTGGGTGCTTCGACCGCCCGGGTTGGCCCGCTACATCGAATCGGCGACGAGCGGCCCTCAGGCTGCGGACCGTGCGACCGCCCTTCGCAACGACTCGTTCCACAAGGCCGTCGCCCACGCAGAGGAGTTCATCTACGGGAGACCGTGAGCGTTGGTCGCGTGACCCCGCCTCGAACGGCCGTATTCAGGGTCGCGCACCACGCGGGCGCGGCCGCGCCGGACGACGACTCGAACCCCGCGGCGCATGCGGGCCCCGGCCGGCTGCACCAGCGGCGCACCGCGCGCACGCGAACGCCCCCGGCCGCTCGGCGGTCGGGGGCGTTCCCAGGTGTCGCTCCGGGTCGGCGACGGATCAGTACCAGCCCTTCGAGTTGAAGGCGTCCCAGGCGCCGCACGGCGTGCCGTAGCGGCCGGAGATGTAGCCGAGGCCCCACGAGATCTGCGTGGCGGGGTTCGTCTCCCAGTCGGCGCCGGCCGTGGCCATCTTGCTGCCGGGCAGGGCCTGCGGGATGCCGTAGGCGCCGCTCGGGTTCGAGGCGTACACGTTCCAGCCGGACTCGTGGTTCCAGAGCTCGACGAGGCAGCCGAACTGGTCGTCGCCCCAGCCGCGCTGGAGCAGCATGTCGCGGGCGATGGCCTGGGCGGCCGTCGGGTTGGCGGGCGCGCCGGGGCGCGATGACGACGACGACGACGATTGCTGGGCCTGCGCGGCGGCAGCGGCCTCGGCCGCGGCCTTCGCGGCGGCAGCGGCCGCGGCGGCGGCTGCGGCCTGCTCGGCGGCAACGCGGTCGACCTCCGCGACGGCGGCGCGGACGGTCTCGGCGTGCGCCTGCGTGGAGTCGACGAGGTCGAACACGCGCTCGGGGGCGAGGAGCTTGTAGTCGCCGAGGGCGGAGACCTCGGCGGCGAGCGCCGTGGCATCCGTCTTGCCCTGGGCCGCAGTGATGGTGTCGTTGGCGCCGGCGAGGGTGTCCTCGGCCTGCTTCACCGCGCGGGCCTCGAGGATGCCGCCGTGCGCGTCGAGCTGCTGCACGTCGCTGTTGGCGGCGTCGGTGAGCGCTCGGGTCTCGGCGATGCGGTCGTTCTGCGCGGCCACGGCGCCCTGCACGGCGAAACCGGTGCCGACCATGGCGCCGATGGCGACGACGGCTCCGGCTGCGAGCAACGCTCCGCGACGCCGGCCGCGGTGGCCGCGACGATCGCGGCGGGGGGCGGTCTCGGGATCGGCCGCCTGGATGGACATGGAGTTGTGGGAAGGAGTGGAGGAAGACTGGTTCTGCATGACTTTCACGGGGGCGGCTCTCGGGCTGGGATGGCCGCGTGAACCTTGACTCGACGTTCCGCGGGCGCGGGGGCGCGCCCGGGCGAAGTGGCCAGTCTGCCGAGAGGTCCTGTACAAACCCTCCTGCGTTCCTGTGAATGTCCTCCAAATTCCGACCCCTGCTCAGGATTCGTGGGAGCGAGTGGGCATCCTGCGCGGTCGTTCGACGGCGGCCGGATGCCGCGCCGCCGACGCCGATCCGGATGCTCCGACTAGGCCTCATCCTGGTGGGATCGGCGCAGCTCCATGCTGATCTGGTCGGCGTCGAGGCTCTCGAGCGCGCCCGTGAGCACCGAGGCGCTGAACGTGCCCTCGTCGCGGACCGCGAGGAGGGCCTCGCGCTGGGCCGCGATGATGTCGAGGCGCAGGCTGCGGTAGAGCTCGCGGTCGGCCTCCGCGTCGCGCGGTCCGGCCGGCTCGCCCGCGGCCGTGCGGGCCTCGCGGTGCTCCCGCACGACGTCGTCGGCGACGCCGCGGAGCATCTCGAGCAGATCGGCGCGTTCCGTGCGCGCCGCCTCCCGGTCGATGCCGGCGGGCTTCACGAGCCGCACGAGCCACGGGAGCGTCGCCCCCTGGATGATGAGCGATCCGGCGGCGACGAGGAACGCGATGAAGATGACGAGGGATCGGTCGGGCGTGCCCTGCGGCAGCGTCTGCGCCGCGGCGAGCGTGATGGCGCCGCGCATGCCCGCCCAGACGATCACGGTGCCCTCTCGCCAGCCGAGCGGCTCGGCCATGAAGTAGTCGATGTCGGCGACCTTGCGTCGCAGCCGTGACCGGAACCGCTGCAGCGACGCCGAGGAGATCGCCCGGTCGGGCGGGCGGCGCCGGAACCGCCGTCGGCGGGCCGTCGCCTGCTCGGCGCCATCCCCCTGGTCCGTCATCGGGTCGTGCAGCAGGTCGGCCTGCGTCGGGTCCGCCCGGTCCAGGCGCTCCTGCACGGCGGTGAGGTGCGGTTTCATGCGCTCCCCGCGCCGGAAGCTCCGGCGTTGCAGCCCGAGCATCGGAACGACGAACAGGGCACGCACGACGACGACGGCGAGCAGCGTGATGCCGGCGACACGGGCGCCGAGCTCGATGCCGCGCACCTCGTTCGTCAGGTCGCTGACGATCGTGGACAGCTCGAGTCCCATCACGAGGAAGACCGCGCCTTCGAGGATGAGCTCGATGGTGCGCCAGTTCTGCACGTCCGACATGCGGTGCTGCGGCGACAGGCTGCGGATGGCGCCGCGACCGGTGACGAGTCCCGCGACGACGGCGGCGACGAGCCCGGATGCCCCGAGCGCCTCGCACGGGACGGCGGCCACGAACGGCACGGCGAAGGAGATGACCGTGTTCACCGTGGCATCCGTGACCCGCGACCGGACCCAGAGGTTGACCTTGCCCACCACGTACCCGACGACCACGGCGACCGTCACGGCGAACACGAAGTCGCCGACGATCTCCCAGAACGTGATGGACGCAGCGGTCGCCGCGATCGCCGAGCGGAGGAGCACGAGCGCCGTCGCGTCGTTGAGCAGGCTCTCGCCCTCGAGCACGGTCACGATGCGCGGCGTCACGCCGATGCGCTTCACGATCGAGGTGGCGACGGCGTCGGTCGGGCTCACGATGGCGCCGAGCGCGATGCCCGCCGCGAGGCTCAGCCCGGGCACGATCCAGGTGAACAGCAGCCCCATCGCGACCGAGCTCACCACGACGAGGGCCACGGACAGTCCGCTGATCGCCCCGAACTCGCGCCGGAACTCCATCGACGGCATCGCGACCGAGGCCGAGTAGAGCAGCGGCGGCAGCACGCCCGCGATGATCCACTCGGGGTCGATCTCGATGTCGGGCACGAACGGCAGGAAGCTCACGAGGATGCCGACGATGACGAGCAGCAGCGGCGGGGAGACGCGGACGCGTGGGCCGAGCGCGGTCGCGGCGGCGATGCCGAGGAGGCCGAGCACGCCGACGACGAGGAGTTCCATCGACGATCACCTCCCCCGGGATCCTGCCGCCAAGTCTGGCGCATGGCGGCCTGCGGGCGCGACGACGCTCAGCGATCGTGGAAGTCGGGATACCCCGGCCAGTCCCCCGGGCCGTGCGACCGCACGAAGGCGTGGTGCACCTGCTCGCACGCGCCGCGCAGGGTCGTTCCCCAACCGAGCAGCCTCCCGCCGAATTCGGCGCGGTACCGCACCAGGCCGTCGACGCGCACGATCGTGACGGTTCCGTACTCGCGACCCGTGCTGTCGATGAGGCGCCAGCACCCCGGTTGGGGTTCGGCCGCGGCGAGGATCGGGTGCCAGGTGGTGCCCAGTGCTGCTCCTTCCAGAGCGCCCCGGCCGGCGTGGCTCCATCGTACGTCCGCGGGGCGACGACCGCGCGCCCGCCCGGCCGACGACCGCGCTCACAGGGAAGTCACAGCGGGGAGGCCCGTAGCGCGGAACAGGATGGCCGCGTCACCTGTTTCCTCTGGTGACGCCGTGAATCGCCAGCCGGTCGAGCGTGCGTCGAGCGCCGCAGCCAGCGGCGCCCGCGAAGGAGGATACGAAGTGCCACAGGACTACCGCAGGACTCCCGAGGCGGTCGCCCGCCTCACCCCCCAGCAGTACAAGGTCACGCAGGAGGACGCCACCGAGCCGGCGTTCCGCAACCAGTACTGGAACAACCACGAGCCCGGCATCTACGTGGACGTCGTCTCGGGGCAGCCGCTGTTCGCCTCGACCGACAAGTACGACAGCCGGTCGGGCTGGCCGAGCTTCACCCGGCCGATCGAGCCCGACGCCGTCACCGAGAAGGTCGACCGGACGCTCTGGATGAAGCGCATCGAGGTGCGCTCGTCGGGCGCCGACAGCCACCTCGGACACGTGTTCGACGACGGCCCGATCGAGGAGGGCGGCCTGCGCTACTGCATGAACTCCGCCGCGATGCGGTTCGTGCCCGCCGCCGACCTCGAGGCTGAGGGGTACGGCCAGTACCGCTCGCTGTTCCCGACGACGACCCCGGATGCCGCGGCATCCGAGAAGGAGGACGCATCATGACCAACCCCGGCGAGATCACCAGCATCCCCGGCACCGAGACCGCCGTGCTGGCGGGCGGGTGCTTCTGGGGCATGGAGGACCTGCTCCGCAAGCGCCCGGGCGTGCTCGACACCCGCGTCGGCTACACCGGCGGCGACGTGCCGAACGCGACCTACCGCAACCACGGCACGCACGCCGAGGCCCTCGAGATCGTCTACGACCCGTCGAAGGTGTCGTACCGCGACCTGCTCGAGTTCTTCTTCCAGATCCACGACCCGTCGACCAGGAACCGCCAGGGCAACGACATCGGGACGAGCTACCGCTCGGCGATCTTCCCGACGACGCCCGAGCAGGAGGTCACGGCGTACGAGACCATCGCCGACGTCGACGCCTCCGGCATCTGGCCGGGGCCGGCGACCACCGAGGTCTCCCCCGCCGGTCCGTTCTGGGAGGCGGAGCCGGAGCACCAGGACTATCTGGAGCGCTACCCCAACGGGTACACGTGCCACTACGTGCGACCCGGCTGGAAGCTGCCGAAGCGCGACGCGGAGACCGTGGCGTAGCCGACGGCACCTGACCTGACATGAACGGCCCCGGCGGGTGATCCCGCCGGGGCCGTTTCGTGCTCAATCGGGCATGATGCCGCGCACCGCCCACGCCCGGGCGACGAGCCGGATCGACCCGTCGTCCTCGAACGGGAGGAGCCTGCGCAGGCGCTCCCGAAGCCGCGCGCGCGTCGGCTCGTCGAGCGACATCGCGTATGCCGGCGCGACGCCCTGCCCACCGAGGAACGGCGTCCAGTAGTCGTCGAAGTCGCGGAAGACCGTCGGGATCTCGATGCCGGTCGTCTCGACGTCGAGGAGGCCTGCTCCCGCGAACCGCCACGTGAGCGCCTCGGGCGTGAAGTCCGAGAAGCGGTCGCGCTCGTCGAACGCCGTGGCCGCCGGGTCGAGGTCGTCGGCCGCGTCCCAGAACCACCGCAGGAGCTCCATGCGATCGGCGTAGTCCCAGACGTAGGCGGCCACCACGCCGCCGCCGACGGTGACGCGGGTCATCTCGGCGAGCCCGCCGTCGGGATCGGGCACGAAGTTGAGCGAGAGCCCCGACACGACGACGTCCATGGAGGCGTCGTCGATCGGCAGCGCTTCGGCGCTCGCCCGGTGGAAGGTGACGCGGTTGCCGAGCTCGGCGACCGCGGCCTCGAGGAATCCCTCGGACGGGTCGACGCCGTCGACGGTGGCGGGCATCGCGTGCTCGAGGATCGCGGCGCTCAGCGCACCCGTGCCGCATCCGACGTCGAGCCAGCGCAGTCCGGCCGGCATGCGAAGCCAGTCGAGGAAGCGCGGTGCGATCTCGCGGCTCCACCGTCCGATGTACGACTCGTAGGCGCGTCCGTGCGTCCACGTGTCGGGCCCGCGTTGCTGAGCCATGCCCTCACGCTACCCGGGCACGCCGATGCGGTCGAGGGCGTCCTGCACGATCGTGAGGCCCTCGAGGCCCGGCATCCCGCTGATGCTGTCGTCGACCTTGCGGGCCGCCCGCCGCCCCTCGGGGCCGCTCATGAGGTGCGTCATGACGTGCCGCACGTCGTCGTCGGACGAGATGCTCGAGCCGACCGGCGCCCAGAACCCGCTCAGCGCGAAGCGCGTCACCTTGCGTGCCTTGGCGCTCGCCGCGAGCCGCTCGCGCGCCTGCGAGGTGTAGAACGCGACGTGCCTCGCCTCCTGCTTCGCGATGCGGCGCAGCAGCTCGGCGAGCACCGGATGCTCCTCGAGGTCGGCCATGCGCTGGTACGCCGTGATCGCCGACCACTCGTTCGCCGCGCCCCACGACATGTGCACGGCGACGAAGTCCGAGCCGACGAGCGAGCCGAGCACGGACTGCTTGATCGGGTCGAGTCGGTCGCGCCAGCCGAGCTTCAGCCGACTCGCCTTCAGCGCGTCGTAGTCGACCGTGACGTCGTGCATCGCGAGCACCGCAGCGAGCGCCTCGCCGTGCCAGAACTCCTCACGGTTCCACATCGTCATGAACGCGCTGACGTCGGCCTCGCGGTGCGAGGGCGTCGTGAGCAGGTCGCGGGTGTAGCAGACGGTGTGGTACTCGACGTCTGCCATGTACCGCAGGGTGCGCAGCGACTCGGCCGGCAACGGCCGGTCGCGGAACGACTCGAGGTCGAGGTCGTCCCAGGCGACGCTCACGGACGTCGCCGTGTAGCGGTCGATGTCGAACGCCATCAAGCCCCCTTCCCGCCTGCGACCATGCAATCACGCCGCAGGCCGGGCCGCGAGGGTCGCGAGCGCCGCGGTGACGGATGCCGCGGTGCGGGCGTCCATCCCGGGAAGGGTGAGGATGTCGTGGCGCAGTTCCTCCGCCATGGACCCGCTGCCGAACGCGAAGCGCGCGAACGCACCCCGATCGGCCGGCGCGAGGGCCGGCGACCCGAGCGGCCACCGCGTGCGCCGCAGCTCGCGGCGGGCGAGCCGGGCGGCCCGCGGCGACGCGCCCAACCGAGCTCCTGCCTCCTCCGCGAAGAACGCCGTGTGCCGCTCCTTCACTCGCAGGATGCGCGTCACCGACGACGTCAGCGCCTCGTTCGCGGAGGCCCGGGCCATGCGCAGGTACGCGCCCCGCAGCATCCGGTCGTCGACGTACCCGAGGGCGAGGTGCGCGCCGACGACCGCCCGGCCCTGCACGAAGCCCGCGAGCGCCCGTCGCACCGGCCCGCGACCAGCGGATGCCGCGGGGCGCAGCGCGTCGTCCGCGCGTGCGTCGTTCGTGCCGCTCGGAGCACCCGCTGCGTCCGTCGCGGCTGCGACGATGGCGCGAAGCGCGTCGGCGATCCAGTACTTCTCGAACGCCCAGGTCACGAGGAACGCGGTCACCCGGGCGTCCTTGTGGGTCGACGTCACGAGCACGTTCCGCAGGTGCGCCATCGTGGCCCCCTCGAGGGCGGCGAGCGCAGCCAGCGTCCTCGCCGTGTCGCGTGGCGGCGGTGCGGCGGCGATCGCCGCGAGGTCGAGCTCGTCGCGCAGGCTCCCCTGGGCGGTGCGGGCGAACTCGCGCACGTCGAAGGCCGTGGGCTCATGGGGGGCGGCGCTCACGGTCATGCGCCGAGGCTACTCCCGGCATCCGGCTCTGGCGGCCCGATCGCGGCTGCCGTAGCGTTCGGCGTGGCGACCGGAGACGAGTCGCCGCTTCGTATCGAGGAGGGGAAACGACATGACGGATGCGACGACGAAGCCGACGATCGTGCTGGTGCACGGGGCGTGGGCCGACGGTTCCAGTTGGGACGCCGTGACGAGGGCATTGCAGGCGCAGGGCTACACCGTGCTGGTGCCGCCGAACCTGTTGCGAGGACTCGCCGACGACGCCGCCTACGTGGCGTCGTTCCTCGCCCAGCGCACGAGCGGGCCGGTGGTGCTCGTCGGCCACTCGTACGGCGGCGCGGTCATCACGAACGCGGGGAACCAGGGCGGTGACGTGCGGGCGCTGGTGTACGTGAACGCGTTCATGCCCGACGAGGGCGAGAGCGTCCTGCAGATCCTCGAGGGCTCGTCATCGGCGCTCGCGGTCGCCGATCCGACCACCGTGTTCGACATCGCGGGCTATCCCGGCGCCCCCGAGGGCGCAGCCGAGGTCTTCCTGAAGCCCGAGGTCGTGCACGGGTCGTTCGCGCAGGACCTTCCCGAGGCCGACCGCTGGACCATCGTCGCGAGCCAGCGGCCGGCGTCGCTCGTGGCGAACGTCGTCCCGTCGGGGCCGCCAGCCTGGCGCACCATCCCCAGCTGGGCCGTGATCGGCACCGCGGACCGGGTCATCCCGGTCGATGTCCTCCGACGCCTGGCCGAGCGCGCCGGGTCGACGGTGAGCGAACTCGATGCCTCCCACGTGTCGATGGTGTCGCATCCGGACGCCGCCGTGGACGCCATCCTCGCCGCAGCAGGTTCGATCGAGCCGTAGCCCGGTCCCGAGCGCCCCGGCCGCCGCTGCTTCGGCGCGGCCGGGGCGTTCGTCGTCGGAACGGCTAGAACTTGCCGCCGAGGGCCTTGTTCTTCAGCGCGTCGTACTCGCCCTCGCTGATGACCCCCTGGTCGCGCAGCGCCTTCGCCTTCGCGATCTCGTCGGACGGGCTCGCGAACGAGATCTTGCGCAGCTCCTCGTCGGAGTACTCGACGTACTGCGGCCGACGTTCCGCCGAACGCTCGGCCATGCCCTGGCCGCGCGCGATGAGGTAGACGAGCGCGGTGAGGAACGGCACGAAGATCAGGAAGATCAGCCAGACGGCCTTCAGCCAGCCGTTCAGCGAGTGGTCGCGGAAGATGTCGATGACGATGTAGATGAGCACGAAGAGGTACGCCACCCACACGAAGACCCAGAAGAAGAACCAGAAGATGTCCCAGACACTGCCGATGAAGTTCATCGATTCCCTTTCGCCCCGCCCCAGGACCCGCCGGCGCGGCAGGTCGTCTCACGCCACAACCTACTCGGGCGGCGGCATCCGTCGCTCGTGAATTCCGCCCCGGCGTGTCGGCGAAACTCGCGGCGGGTTCACAGCATCGATCGGATACCTTCTCGTCGGGAGCCCTGAAGTTCCACCCCCGCCGCGCGAGGGATCCGAGGAGTCGACGAGGACGTCGGCGGCCTCGTCGAGAACTCGCGCGGCGGCACAGCACCTACCGCCAGCGCATCGCGCACGGTCACATCGGCGATCGGCGCGACACGGCGAGTCCTGTCAGGAGCGCCCGGACCGACCTGCGGAACTGCGCCTCCGAGCCGTACCCGGCGAGCGTCTCGGCGGCCGCGGCGGTGTGCGGCAGCCCCTCGAGGCCGCGGATGCGCTCGACGACCTCGTCGCGCCCCTGGGCGTCGGGTGCTCGACCGGCCGCGGTGGTGAACGCCGCGGTGCCGTAGACCACGGCGAGGGTCGCCGTGAACGCGACCGCTGCGGCGTCGGGGTCGAGGCCGCGTGCGAAGGTCCGAAGGTAGTGCTCCCCCGCGATCGCGGCGGCCGGCCCCGGGTTCGGTCGCGCGAGCAGCACCGGCACCGCCCACGGATGCGCCGTGAGCACCGCGAGGTGCGCGACCGCGCGGTCGACGCCGGCGTCGATCCAGTCGCGAGTGCCGTCGTCGGGCCCGGGCAGCTCGGCGACCACGCGGTCGGCGACGGCGTCGAGCAGGTCGGCCTTCGTCGCGATATGGGCGTACAGGCTCATCGGCGACGCGCCGATGCGGGCGGCGACGCTGCGCAGGCTCACGTCGGCCGCGCCCTCCTCGAACAGCGCGAACGCGGCGGAGACGATCTCGTCGCGGCTGAGGCTGTTCCGGCGTCGTCTGGCGGTGGTGCCGCTCGCCCCTTCCATAACGTACAGCGTACGCTATGCTGCACGCATGATCGCGCTCGCCGTGCTGCTCATCGCCACGCCGCTCCTGTTCAACGCGGGCTACGCCGGCCTCGCCGTCCGCTTCGGCTACCCGGGCATCCTGCGCCGGCCGACCGGCGAAATCCTCGAGCGGTTCCGCGCCGGCGGCACCGGGCTCGTGCTCCTCTGGTTCGCGTTCGCCTGGTCCGCCCTCCTCTTCATCCCCGTCGCCGTGCTCGCCGGCGGGCTGATCGCCGACCCCGGCCTCGCGGCGATCGCGGTCGCCGTCGGCGTGACCGCGGGCGTCGTGCAGGCACTCGGGCTGCTGCGCTGGGTCTTCGTCGTGCCGTTCCTCGCGCGCGAGCACGCCGCCGCGACCGACGGATCGGCGATCGATCTCGTGTTCCAGGTGCAGCACCGCTACCTCGGCATCGCGGTCGGGGAGCACCTCGGCTACCTCACGACCGGCGCATGGACGATCCTGCTCGCCGCAGCCGGCGGCCTGCCGCTCTGGCTCGCGATCCCGGGCGTCCTGATCGGCGCGATGCTCGCCCTCGGCTCGCTCGAGTTCGTGGGTCCGTTCGAGCAGCGCGGCTGGTCGGTCGCGGGCGTGCTGGTGCCGATCGGCTACACGCTCTGGTCGCTCTGGCTCATCGCGCTGGGCGTGCTGCTGCTCCTGCGCTGACGGCGAGCGGCGTCACGTGCCGGGCAGGTCGTCGCGCTCGACGACGCGGTCCTCGTCCCACGGCTCGACCCAGCCGAGCTCGTCGAACATGCGCGACAGCATCAGCCCGGTGACGCCCCAGACGACGCGTCCGCCGACCTCGAACGCCGGCGAACGCCACGGACGTCCCTGGTAGTTGCCCACGACATTGCCGCGGTTGTCCGGATCGAGCAGGTCGGCCACCGGCACGCGGAACACCTCCACGGACTCGTCGTGGTCGACCGCGGCGACCTCCGACGGGTGCGTCCACCACGCGGGCACCGGCGTGACGACGTGGTTGCTCACCGGGACCGGCATCGGCGGCAGCGTGCCGAGCGGCTCGATGCCGTCGGGGTCGAGCCCGGTCTCCTCCACCGCCTCGCGCACGGCCGCGGCGACCGGGCCGTCGTCGGATGCCTCGAGGCGCCCGCCGGGGAACGCGATCTGCCCGGCGTGGCTCGCGAGCGTCGCCGCCCGGCGGAGCAGCAGTACGTCGAGATCGCGCGGCATCGGGCCCGCGGAGCGGGCGGGAACGGAGTCGAGGACGCCGAACAGCACGAGCACCGCGGCAGGGCGCGCGCCCGCGGCATCCGCCATCGCTCGCGTGAGGTCGGGCCGCCACTCGAGGCCCCGCTCGCACAGCGCCACGAGCTCGGAACGGGGATCTGCTGGCGTCGGCGGCATGGGTTCATGCTACGAGGGCTCCTACTGCGCCATGGTCTGGGACGCCGGCCGGTCAGCCCACCGGCCGCTCGCTCGCCGGCTCGTGTCGATCGGGAAGGACGCCCGCGGCCCGGGCCGGTTCGGCGTACGCGCGCGCCAGGTCGGCGACGGTCGCGTGCGCGTTGAGCCCGCTCGGGTTCGGCACGACCCAGAGCTCCGCGTCGGCGATCGGCTCGTCCTGCCTCCCGGCAAGCGCCTTCGGGCGGTCGAAGCCCTGGCGGTAGGCGGTCAGGCCGACGATGGCGACCACGCGCGGCCGCCAGCGCGCGATGTCGTCGGCCAGGCGCACCGCCCCCTCGCGCAGCTCGGCACGACCGAGCTCGTCCGCTCGGGCCGTCGCCCGGTGCACGAGGTTCGAGATGCCGATGCCGGCGTCGAGGAACATCCGCCGATCGGCCTCGGTGAGCCCGTCGGCGAAGTCGGGGACGCGCGGGATGATGCCCGCCGCCGCGAGCGCCGGGTAGAAGCGATTGCCGGGATGCGCGAAGTGCGTGCCCGTCGCCGCCGTCCACAGGCCGGGGTTGATGCCGACGAAGACGAGCCGCGGATGCTCGGGCATCAGGTCGTCGACGCTCGCGCCCCGGAACGACTCGAGCTCGGCGCGCGTGAATCCCATGAGACGATTCTGCGGCCCGCGTGTGACCTTCGCCTCGCCGGTGCGCTCAGGCGTCGGCGACGAGCTCGTCGGCCCCCATCTCGCGGGCGATGAGCTCGAAGTCGTGCTTCGTGATCTCGAGATGGCCGCGTCGCAGCTGGTAGCCCCAGTTCGCGTTGCCGCGCGTCAGGTCGAGCACGGGCAGGAGCGGCGCGATCGGCGCCGACCGGGCTTGCGACGAGTACGCCATCGCGCGGCGCCACGGACGGAAGCCGGCCATCAGGTTCGGATCCTCCTCGGCCTGGTAGGCGTCGCCGTCGGCGACGCGGCCGATCGCGGTGAACTCGCGGAGCGGATCGCCGTCGGGGTGGCTCGTCTTGGGCGAGTAGTACACGAACCCGTCGCCCGGCTGCATCCGCTGCACGCCGCCTCGCTTGCCGTGGTTCGTCTGGGCGATCCCCCACTCGACGCCGAGCAGCACGTGCGTCCGCTGCACCACGCCGAGCCAGTACCTGGTCATGCGCACATCGTGTCAGCGACCTCGGACACGCGACGGCGGCATGCGTGCAGTGCTGCCCTCACCCGGCGCTGAAGGCGTCGAGGAACCGATCGCGGAAGTCGCTCATCGGCCAGACCGGCGCGTCGGGCGACGGCATCATCCCGTCCTGCCACTGCCATCCGTCGATCGACGTGAGCACGGCCGGGTCCTTCGCGATGATGCTGATGGGCACGTCGTGCCCCGCGCCCTGCCCGCTCACGATCGTCGCCGGCTGGTGGTCGCCGAGCACCACGAGCACGAGGTCCTCGTCCGCGGATTCGTGCAGGAAGTCGAACGTCGCGCCGAGCGCGTACTCGATGGACTGCCCGTACGCCTGGCGCACCCGGTCGGGATCCTGCCAGACCTCGGTCGCCGGCGGCCCCTGCGCGGGTTGCGGATCGAACACGGATCCGTCGCCGATCTCGGACCAGGGCACCAGCTTCGGGAGCGGCGCCCACGGGGTGTGCGAGGAGACCAGGTCGATCTCGGCCATGACCGGCCGGGCGTCGCGGGCGAGCTCGGTGTCGGCGAAGTGCTTCCAGGTGTACTGGTCGGGGATCCGCGCATACCCGAACGACGGCCCCCGATAGCCGACGTCGTGCGCGTCGAGCAGCGTGTCCCAGTGGTAGAACGAGGTGCCGAACGGCCAGGGGTCGGTGTTCGAGGGGATGACGCTCACCGTGCGCCATCCGGCCGTGCCGAACGCTTCACTCAGCGTGAACCGGTCGCTCCGGATCAGCTTGCTGTACAGCGGCTGCCGGTCGATCCACAGTCCGGTCTGGAGGGTCGAATGCGCGAGCCAGCTGAGCCCGCCGAATGTCGGCGACGTGAGGAACGCGCTGCGGGATGCATAGCCGTCGGCACGGAGCTGCGCCTCGCCGTCGCGCAGCACCTGCCGAACGCCCGCCGACACGTCGGCGCCCTCGACCGCCACCCGCCCGTAGCTCTCGACGAACGCGAAGACGACGTCCTTGCCGCGCAGCGCGGTCAGCAGCTCGGAACCGGGGGTCTCTCGGTAGGGGTCGTTCGCGATCTGCTTCGAGAGCTGGGCGACCGCGGCGATCCCCTCGGCGGCGCGCGTCGCCGAGGCGGAGATCGAACGGAGCGAGGCCGCCGCGGCGGTCGGTTGGCCCGCCACGACGTGCGTCCCGACCAGGGCGGCGATGATCCATGTCGCGGCGACCGCGGAGAGCACGGTCGTGCCACGCACGTGCGGCCGAAGCACGCCGGCCACGCGGAGCGCCGCCCACGAGAGCACGACGATCGTGCCGGCCGCGACGAGCACGAGCAGCGCGAGCAGCGCGCTCGCGGCGGCTCCTCCGATGGAGCCTCGGACGACCCCGAACGCGTCGCCCAACTGCTGCCAGTCGAGCGGATCGAAGTGGATGTCGAGCACCGTCCGGTAGCCGGAGTCGATCCCGGCCAGCACGAGCGCGAGGACGACGAGGACGCCGTAGCCGGCTGCGACGACCACGCGTGCAGCCGGCCAGGGAAGCAGCACGAGCAGGGCCAGCACGACGATGGATTCCACCGGCAGCCCGATGAGCGGCGCCGGCGAGCCGTGCGTGATCGCTGACGGCACGAGCGGCACGACGACGACGAACACGACCGCCACCACCAGCCAGACCCGCTCGCGCACGGTCATCCTCCCGCCCGGTGAACTCTTTCCCCCGCCGTCTCGTGTCACTCCTAGCGTCTCCGCCGGAGGCTTCGATCGGAAGCGGGTCTGACCATGACGGGAAACACGAGTACGACGACGAGAACCAACCCGACCATGTTGTGGGTCATGCGGATCCTCAGCGCGATCGTGCTCCTCGTCGTCGGCGGGATCCACCTCTACCTGGTCTTCGTCGGCGTCGGCGGCATCCTCGGCGTGCTGTTCGTCCTGAACGCCATCGCGGGGCTCGTGCTGGCGATCGGGATGCTGGTCCTGCACGGGCGGCTCCTCAGCATCACCACCGTCCTGAGCCTGCTGTTCGTCATCGCGACGCTCGCGGCGCTCCTGCTCGCGCTGACGGTCGGCTTCTTCGGCATCACCGAGACGTGGGACTTCACCCTCGTCCCCGAGACGGTCGTCATCGAGTCGATCGGCATCGTGGTGCTCGCCTTCGCCACGGCCGTCGTGCTCCGCGCACCGCGGACGGCGTGACCGCAGCTCCTCCTCACCCGGGCCGGTGGGCGCGTCGATCACGACGCATCCACCTCCGCCGGGCGAGCACGGCTGCGGGTGCGCACGCTGCTGCGGCGGCGGAGCGCCAGCCACACCACGTCGCGGCCGAACGACTCCACGAGCAGGGCCAGTGCGACGGCCACGAGCACGCCCGAGAGATCAGCGACCAGGCCGGATGCCGCGAGCGTCAGCGCGATCCCCTGCACGGCGGTCACGACCTTGCGCCAGTACCGCGGCGGGAGCTGCGCGCGAAGCCACGGAAGCATCCATCCGGCCACGACGAACGCGTAGCGCATCAGGCCGATCGCCAGCACCCACGGCCCGAGGATCTGCGCCACATACCCGCTGAGCACGAGGAGGAGGAACGCGTCCACCTCCATGTCGAATCGCGCCCCCAGTTCGGTGATGGAGTCGGTGCGCCGTGCGACCCAGCCGTCCACCGCGTCGAGCGCGAGCGCCGGAATCGCCAGGCCGATGAGCAGCGGCACCGGGATCGGCTCGACGAAGGACGCGGCGACGAGGCCGGTGATGATGCCGACCAGCGCCGATCTCGTCGACGTCACGACGTTCGCCCAACCGAAGCGCACGGTGTGTCGGCGGTGGAGCGCACGGAGCAGGAGCGCCGTGCTCACGGCCAGGTACACCAGCGCGGCGATCCACCCGATCGTCGGCAGTCCACCGGCCGTCCAGATGGCCGCGACGCCCGCCGCCCCGAGGAGGGCCGACCCGATGGGTGGGAGCTGCACCTCGTCGCGCGCCATCACAAGTCCTTGTTCGAGAGCGTCGCACGGAGCATATTCATGAATACGGAGGAGATCGTCGGATGGTTCATCGAGGGGGACGTATCGTTGCGTGAGGCCGTGGCGTTCTGGATCGACGAACCGGGCGTCGGGGCCCTGCGCCGCGAAGCGATCGCGCGCGCGGGCGACGGCGAGGTGCTCGTGCGCACCAGGTACACGGGCATCAGTCGCGGCACCGAGGCATCCGTCTTCCTGGGTCGCGTGCCGCTCGGCGAGCACGAGCGGATGCGCGCGCCGTTCCAGGAGGGCGACTTCCCCGGGCCGGTGAAGTACGGCTACCTCAATGTCGGCGTGGTCGAGCACGGACCCGGTGCACTCCGCGGCCGGACCGTCTTCACCCTGTTCCCGCACCAGTCGGCCTTCGTCGTTCCCGCCGACGCCGTGGTCCCCGTGCCATCCGGCGTGCCGGCCCGACGCGCGGTGCTCGCCGGAGCGGTCGAGACGGCGGTGAACGTGCTGTGGGATGCCGCGCCGCTCCTCGGCGACCGGGTCACGGTCGTCGGCGCCGGCATGATCGGATGCTGCGTGGCACGCCTGGCCCGCGGCATCCCGGGACTCGACGTCGTGCTCGTCGACCTGGACCCGTCGCGTCGCGCAATCGCCGACCGACTCGGCGTCGGCTTCGCCGAACCGGACGACGCGCCTCGCGACCGCGATCTCGTCGTCAACACGAGCGGCTCGGAAGCCGGGCTGCGACTCGCGCTCGAATCCGTCGTGACCGACGGGGAGGTGATCGAGGCCAGCTGGTACGGCGACCGACCGGTCACGCTGCCGCTCGGTGCCGACTTCCACTCGCGCCGCCTGACCATCCGGTCGAGCCAGGTGGGCGCCGTGGCCCGACGCCGCCGCGGCACGCGATCGACGCGCGACCGGCTCGCGCTCGCGCTCGAGCTCCTGCGCGACGATGCATTCGACGCCCTGCTCACGGGCGACTCCCCGTGGAACGAGCTGCCCGCGGTGATGGCGGCACTCGCCGACGGCCAGGGCGGCGAGCTCTGCCGCACGATCGATTGGACGGACGCCTCGTGACCTTCACCCTGACCGTGCGCGACCACATGATGATCGCCCACAGCTTCTCGGGCGAGACCTTCGGCCCGGCGCAGCGCCTGCACGGTGCGACCTTCATCGTCGACGCGTCGTTCCGCGCGAGCGAGCTCGACGCCGACGGCGTGGTCGTCGACATCGCGCTGGCGTCCGAGGCGCTCGGCGAGATCACGGGTGCGCTGACCTACCGCAACCTCGACGACGTACCGGAGTTCGCCGGGATCAACACGACGACCGAGCGGCTGTGCCAGGTCATCGCCGACCGACTCGCCGAGCGTGCGGAGAACGGCCGGCTCGGGGCATCCGGCGGTCGCATCTCGTCGATCGAGGTGACCCTGCACGAGTCGCACATCGCGTGGGCGAGCTACGAGCGGGAGATGAACGGATGACGGACCCGACCGCGCACTTCCTCGTCCCCGACGGCATCGACGACGACGACCGCGTCAGCGGCGGCAACGTCTACGACCGGCACCTCGCCGACGGCTTGCGGGCGCAGGGCGTCGACATGCGGCTGGTTCCAGTGGCCGCGAATCGTGTGACGGATGCCGCGAGCGCGATGTCCGCGCTCCCCCACGACGCCCTCGTGCTGGTCGACGGGTTGATCGCCGTCGCGGCGTCGGAGGTGCTGCGCGCGCACGCGCCACGCCTCCGGATCGTCGTGCTGGCGCACATGGTGGCCAGCGCACTGCATCGTGCACCCGGCCACACGCGAACGGCCGAGCGCGAGCGGGTGGCCCTGCAGTCCGCGCGGCGCGTGATCACGACCAGCGAGTGGACCCGCGCCGAGCTCGTCGCTCGCAGGCTCGCAGAGCCCGAACGGATCGCCGTCGCGATCCCGGGTACGGACCCGGCCACGGCGACGCCCGGATCGGGAACGGGCGGCCACCTGCTGTGCGTGGGCGCCGTCGCACCGCACAAGGGACAGGACGTGCTCGTCAACGCGCTGGCGGGCATGACCGACCTGCCCGACTGGCGCTGCACGATCGCGGGCTCGCTCGTCGCCGATCCCGAGTTCGCCGACCGCGTGAGGGCCCTGATCGGGTCGGCCGGGCTCTCGGAGCGCGTCGACCTCACGGGGGTGCTCACCGGTCGGCGACTCGAAGACGCCTACCGGAGCACTGATCTCGTGGTCGTGCCGTCCAGGTCGGAGAGCTACGGGATGGTCGCCGCCGACGCGCTCGCCCGGGGCATCCCGGTCGTCGCGGCGCGGGTCGGCGGCGTGACCGAGGCGATCGCCGGCAGCAGGGGCGGTATCCTCACCCGACCCGACGACCCGGTGGCGCTGCGCGCAGCACTGCGACGCTGGCAGGTGGATCGCGGGTGGGGTGCCGTGCTCAAGGCCGAGGCGATGCGCTCGCGGGCCGCCTTCGCAACGCGGACCTGGAAGGCCACGGCGACCGCCGTCGCCGTGGTGCTGCGCGAGGTCCGCCCGTCGACGGACGCAACCGGACACGAGCGGCGGCGCACCGCATGAGCGAGATCATCGCGGTCAGCAGCGACTGGCTCGCAGTGCGCGAGGCGGAGGACTCCCGTGCACGGTCCCGCGAACTCGCCCTCGCGGCATCCGGCAGGCTCTTGTCGGGTCCGGTCGTCGTGCACGACCTCGGCAGCGGCACGGGCTCGATGATGCGGTGGCTCGCGCCCCTGCTGCCCGGCCCGCAGGCGTGGGTGCTGCACGACTGGAACCCCGACCTCGTCGATCGTGCGACGAACGGCGTCGCCCCGATCGATCGTGACGGACGGCCTGTTTCCCTCCGCACGCGTACCGGCGAGCTCGAGCGGCTCGAGGCCGGCGGGCTCGCGGGCGCGTCACTGGTGACCGCGTCGGCGCTGCTCGACGTGCTGACCTCGAAGGAGCTGGGCGCCGTCGTCGCGGCGTGCGTCGCCGTCGGATGCCCCGTGCTGCTGAACCTGAGCGTGACGGGCGAGGTGCGCCTCGATCCCCGGGATCCCCGCGACGAGGTGTTCGCGGCATCCTTCAACGCGCATCAGCAGCGGCTCGTGGACGGGCGCCGACTCCTGGGCCCGGCCGCCGCCCGGAGCGCCGAGCGCCTGTTCCGCACGGCGGGCTGGAACGTCCGCACCACCGACACCCGCTGGCAGCTCGGCGATCATGATCCCGTCCTCCTCGAGCAGTGGTTCGAGGGATGGGTCGATGCGGCGCTCGAGCAGGACGGCGGCCTCCGCGGCGAGGGCGCGGCGTACCGGGCGCTGCGTTCCGAGCAGCTGCGCCGCGGCGAGCTCTCGGCCGTCGTCGTGCACACCGACCTCCTGGCGTGGCCGTGATGTCCGCCGCGGCGAGCGCATCCCGGGTCCGTGCGATCCTGTCGAGGACGTGGGTTCGTCTCGCCGTTCGTTCGCTCGTCGGCGTCGCCGTGCTGGTCGCGGTCGTCGCGCAGGTGGGGTCCGAGCCGTTCCTGCACGGCCTGGCCAGCATCGACCTCCCCGTGATCGCAATCGCGCTCGCGCTCTCCGCCGTGGCGACGATCGCGGCGGCCTGGCGCTGGAGCGTCATCGCGGGGCGCCTCGGCGTCGGCGTCCGCCTTCGCGACGCCGTCGGCCACTACTACCGGTCGCAGTTCCTCAACACGG
>CBFGWW010000002.1:0-45958 GCA_965652625.1 uncultured Agromyces sp. | reverse complement strand
TGCGCGTCCTGCGCGGGGCGGGGAGCGTTCCACGTCGCCCGGTAGCGCAGGAACCAGACGAGCATGAGCGCGGATGCCACGAGGTAGAACCCGTGCAGCAGCCAGATCGGGCCGAACGGGAGCGCGAACACGTACACGGAGTGCACGAGGTTGCCCGCGTTCGTGATCGCGAGGTTGCCGAGGCTGTACGACGAGAGGTCCTTCGTGCGCGCGGCCTTCACCAGCATGGGCAGGTAGCTCATGGCGAAGAGGCCGGTCGACACGACGCCGGCGAATACGGCGAGGTCCATGACACCGAAGCTAGGCGCGGTGCCCGGCCACGGCATCGGGAGAATCCCCCATTCGGGCGCGCCGTTCGGAGTCGTTCCCCGGCGGCGTTGGTGCCGGCCGGCTCAGGGCTTCGCGCGGCGGCGCTGCGCCGCGGCGGGTCCATCCATGCCGGTCCTGGCGACCCGCTTCGCGCGCCGACGGATCCGCTTGCGGTCCTTCTTCGCCTGCTCGTGCTCGGTGGGCGTGGTGATCGACTGCACGATGGTGTGCACCGCGACCGACTTGGCCATCTTCTGCACCTGCTTGGCCTGCTTGCGACGGCGCTTCAGGGTCTTCGCCCTGGCCTTCGCGCGCGCCTCCGCGTCGGTGTCCTTCGGCGTCGCCTTGGCCTTGCCGACGTCCCCGCTCGGACCCATCCGCATCGAGGCCCGCTCGAGCTTCGCCGACGCGCGGGCGGCCTGCCGCGCGGCACGGCGCGGGTCTGCGTCGCGCCCCGCCTCGGCGGCACGGCGGGTCGTGGCGGCATCCGCCACAACCGCCTCGAACTTCGCCCGCGGGGCGCCCTTCGGCAGCTGCTTCGCGAACTTGCCGGCCTCCTTCTCCGCCTTGCGGGCGGCGCGGATGGCCGACTTCGCCTGCTTGCGGTCGTCGCGCTGCGTCGTCGCCATGTCGATCAGTCCTCGTCGATGAGCTCGAGGAGCTTCTTCGCCTCGTCGCGGATGTCGTCGTGGTCGAACTGCCCCGCACGGCTCTCGGCCGAGATCACCCCGCAGCGGTGCACCTCGGCGAAGTCGCCGTAGGGGAAGCTGTAGTGCCCCTTGGTGTCGCGGTCCATGTCGTCGTCGACCCCGAGGTGCCACTTGCTGTACTCGCCCCAGCCGTGCTTGTCGATGAAGTCGTTCTCGTCCTCGGCGCTCGGGGCGTCCTCGCTCCAGGCGTCGCGCTCGTCGCGCACGACCTTGCCGTCCCGCACGAGCGATCGGGCGTGCCGGAGTCCGGTCTGGTTCAGCTTGACGGCCATCCGTCGGCTCCCTTCGTCGGATCGCGTTCGCGATGCGATCACTCCCGGTCTACGGGGAGCCGCCGGCGGCGTCAACGGGTTGCGGGAACGCGTGGATGCAGGAAGGACCGGCCGACACGCGGCATCCGTCGACCGCGACACGCGGCGGATGCCACGTTCCTTCCTGCGTTGTCGGCGACTCAGCTGCGGACCACCGCCGGCACGCCCGCCTCGGGGAGGTCGGCGTCCGCCGGGAGGACGACCGGCTCGGACGGCGCGCCCACGAACCGCTCCGTGTCGGACACGGCCGCGGCGAGCAGCGCGACGAGTCGATCGTCGGGATCCGCGACGCACGCCCGCGCGATCCCGTCGACGGCGCCCGTCACGATGCCCCGGCACTGCCGCGCGGTCATGCCCGGACGGCGTGCCCGGCCGACATCGGCGATGAACCGGGCGGCCCACTCGTCGGCGGCGGGGGCGACGCGCAGGGCGCCCTCCGCCAGCTCGCGCGCATCCGCGGCGAGCTCGTCGTCTCGGTCGGCGAGGATCTCGAGCGCGATGCGCAGCCCCACGGCCTGCGAACGCTGGCGTTCCTCGGCGGCGATGGGCAGGGCGGCGCCGGCGGCGCGCACCGCGAGCACGACGTCGAGCATCGGGTCGTCGCTCGTCAGGCCGATGACCCTCGGGATGAGCGGCGTGAGCTGCGCTCGGCCCGCGTCGCTCGTGCGGTCGTTCACCAGGCGGGCGAGGTGCGCGAGCGTGCCGTGCGTGCAGGCGGGATGGTCGCTCCAGCGTTCGCCCGCGAGGTACGACGCGAACTCCATGAAGCAGGCCCCGCGCCGTGCTGAGTGGTGCCGGCCCGGGGAGAGGATCGGCATGACATCCGGGTGAACCATCGAGTCGCGCATGGGACCTCCCTCGCTCCTTCCACTGTGCGCCCGTCGCAGCCGGGATACAAGGGGGTGTGGCGGATGACGCGCGTGGCGCCGCGACCGGCGCGCGCCGGCGCGCCCGCCTACACCTCGATCGCACCTCCGCGCTCGGTGAGGTGCCGGCGCAGGGTGAGCTCGGGGTCGGCCGCCTGCCGCGCGCGGTAGCCCGCGAAGTCGAGCTGGGCGCGCAGGCTCTCGCCCCGGCGCATCCGATCGGCCTGGGCGGTCTCGGTCCGCTGGATCGCGAGCGCCGTCTCGACCAGCGCGTCGACGTGCACGGATGCCGCGACGAGCACGCCGTCGTCGTCGGCGAACACGTGGTCGTCCTCCGCGACGGCCACGCCGTCGAGCAGGGCGGACGCCATGCGCCGACCCGCCGGCGGCACCCGCCGCGGGCCGTACGGGCACGCGCCGAGGCTGAACACGGGGAGCCCGATCTCGCGCAGCTGCGCCGTGTCGCGGTGCAGGCCCCAGATCACCATGCCCGCGAGCCCCGCGCGCTCGGCCTCGAGCACCATGAGGTCGCCGACGCACGCCTCGTCGAGCCGCCCGCCGTTGTCGACGACCATGATCGCGCCCGGCGGCGCGTCGTCGATCGTCTCGAGCAGCACGTCGACGCTGCCGAGATGGGTCACCGGGCGGGCGGGCCCGGCGACCGGCGGCGCCGGCAGCAGGGGCCGGAGCGACACGGGCGCGAGCCTGACCTCGACGCCGAGGCGGAGTGCGGCGTCGGCGACGGCGGCGGTGGGCGGCACGATCTCGATGGGCATGCGGCGATGCTACTGAGCGAGCCGTGCCATGCGCCAAACCATGCAACGCTTGGTTTTCGTCTGCGACGGCGAGTCCGTACCATGCAGGTATGGCACGCAGGGGTTCGTACGCGAAGGGCATCGCGAAGCGCGAGGAGATCCTCACGGCGGCGCTCGACGTGATCGCCCGCAACGGCTACCGCCGCACGTCCGTGCGGGAGCTGGCCGACGCGGTGGGCCTCAGCCAGGCCGGGCTCCTGCACTACTTCTCGTCGAAGGAGGAGCTCTTCCAGGAGATCCTGCGCAAGCGCGACGAGGTCGACGCCTCCGCGTTCCAGGGCCTGGACGAGACGCCGATCGAGGGCTTCTTCGCCGTGATCCGGCACAACTCCGAGGTGCCCGGGCTCGTGCAGCTCTACGCGCAGGTGTCCACCGAGGCAGGCGATCCCGACCATCCGGCGCACGAGTTCTTCGTCCACCGCTACGAGCAGTTCCGGGCGACGTTCTCGCAGCTCATGCGCGACGAGCAGGCTGCAGGCCGCATCGACCCCGACCTCGATCCCGAGCGCCTCGCGAACCTGTTCCTGGCGGCCGCCGACGGCCTGCAGACCCAATGGATGCTCGACCCGTCGATCGACATGGCCGACCACGTCGCCTACCTCTGGCAGCTCGTCACGCGCGCCTGAGCGCATGCCCGCGGCGCCCGACATTCGTCGACCGGCGGCACGGCCATGCGGAGGTCGCGGCGCTCCTCGACGCATGACCCCTGAACGGGGTACGTGACCGGCGACGACACGCGGCTGCATGCTTGCGACATGACGAACGTCGGCGAGACATCCGTTCCCACGTCGACCGGCCCGCTGGGCGTGCATCGGGAGCACTCCACCCTCGTCCTCGAACACCTCGTGACCCACGGCAGCGCCACGCGCAGCGAGCTCGCCCATGCGACGGGCCTCGGGCGCGGCGCGATCGCCGGCCTCACCGCCCGACTCATCGAGGCGGGCATCGTGCGTCCGGCCGAGCAGGACCCCACGGGCGACGGTCGCGCGACCCCGCTCTCGCTCGCCGCGGCCGACCACGTCGTCGTGACGACCGTGCTCCGCGTCGACGAGGCGGTGGCGACGGTCGCCAGCCTCTCGGGCGACGAGCTCGCCCGGTTCGACGTGCCGATCGTCGTGGTCGACGACGTCGACGTGCCCGACGACGCGCAGCCCGCACCCCCTGCGCCCTCGGCGTCGGCGCTCGCCCTCGACGCGAACGGCATCGCGCTCGCCCGTGCCCTCGCCTGGGCCGAGCGCGCCGAGCGCCCGATCGCCGACGTCACGGTGCTCGTCGACGGCGCGGTCGCGGGCACCCCGCCGGTGGTCGTGAACGACGGCCGCCTCGGCGCGGAGCCCGTCGACGTGTTCGGTGAGCTGCGCGCCCGCGTGCCCAGCCTCGGAAGGGTCGAGTCGGCGCTGCTCCTGCCGCTCACGCTGCAGTCGGCGGCCGTCGCGGCCGCGGTCGCCGAACGCGCCGAGCTGCCCGGCGTCGACGACGTGCTCTACGTCTCGGGCGACACGGGCGTGACCGCTGCGGTCGTCGCCGGCGGGGAGCCCTTGGGCGGCGCCCACGGACTCGCGGCGACCTTCGGGCACCTGCCGGTGCTGCAGGACGGCGCGCGCTGCGAATGCGGCCAGCGCGGATGCCTCGCCACCGTCGCCGCGGCCGACGTCGTGCTCGAGCGCGCGGGCCTCGACCACCTCGCCGCGACGCGTGGGCACACGGCCGCGCTCGAGGAGCTCGTCACGCGCATCGCCGCGGCCGAGGACCGGGCGCGCTGGTCGTGGCTCGACGCCGCGCACTGGATCGGCCGTGCGCTGCAGCTCGTCACGCCGACCGTGGATCCCGCCGTGGTCGTGGTCGGCGGGTACTGGGGCCGGCTCGTCGGCGACATCGACACGGCGTACCGCTCGAACCGGCCCACCATCGGCGGCGGCGCGCTCGAGGCCATCCCCGCCATCGCGGCGGCGCGCGTCGGCGCGGATGCCGCGCTGGTGGGTGCGCGCTGGCAGGCGCGCGAGCGGCTGCTCGCCGAGCCGCTGCTCCTGGCGGGCTGACCCGCCGCTCGTCAGGTGCGCGAGCGCCCGGCCGACCCGCTGTTGTTCGCGGGCTGCGGCCGGTGCCCGAACAGCGACCTCAGGCCCCATCCGGTGACGCGGAGGGTCGCCTCGATCACGATGGCGGGGTTCATCTTCGAACGCCCGTGCCGACGCTCGACGAAGGTCACGGGCACCTCGACGACCGTGAGGCCCGCCTCGCGTGCGTGCCAGAGCATGTCGACCTGGAACCCGTAACCGCGGGTGTGCACGTCCTCGAGGCGGATGCGGCGCAGCGCGTCGGCGCGGAACGCCCGGTACCCGGCCGTGGCGTCGCGCGTGTCGAGCCGCAGCACCATGCGCGCATAGGCGCTCCCCCATCGCGAGAGCAGCTCCCGGCGACGCGGCCAGTTCTCGATGGACCCGCCCGGGACCCAGCGCGAGCCGATCACGAGGTCGGCGCCGCCCGCGGCATCCGTCGGCTCGAGCGCTGCGAGCAACCGGGGCAGCTGCTCGGGCAGGTGCGACCCGTCGGCGTCGAGCTGCACGATCGGGTCGAAGCCGCGCTCGAGCGCCCAGCCGAAGGCCTCGAGGTAGGCCGCGCCCAGGCCGTCCTTCGTGCGACGGTGCAGCACGTGCACGGCGACATCGGCCGCGGCCAGCTCGTCGGCCAGCTCGCCCGTTCCGTCTGGCGAGCTGTCGTCGACCACGAGCACGGATGCCTCGGGCACCGCCGCGCGCACGCGGGCGATCGTGTCGGCGAGGCTCTCGCGCTCGTTGTAGGTCGGTATCACGACGAGTGTGCCGGCCATTCGCTCCCTCACCTCGGCGGGCGTGTCCGCGCTATCGTAGCCGCCCACGGCATCCGCTCGCTGACCGCCCGGCGGCGCAAGGCAGGCACCGGTGGTCGGCGTCGGGCCCGCGCGGTACCATCGGCACGTCGGGGGGAGTCGCCGACGAGCCCGAGGGGGGCCTCATGAACCGGATGCTCCGTGCTGCCGTGGCGGCAGCGGCCACCGTCCTCGTGGCGGGCGCGCTCGGAGGGTGCGCGTTCCTCACCCCGGCCAAGCAGTTCAGCGACACCACGACCGTCGAGGACGCGATCGCCACCATCCAGATCGCCGACAACCAGGGCAGCGTCACCGTGCGCGGGGTCGAGGGCGCGACGCAGACGACCGTGGCGCGCCAGGTCTCGTACCGCGGCGAGCGGCCCGAGGGAGAGACCCACGCCGTGCAGGGCGACACGCTCGAGCTCCGCGGCTGCGGGCGCCGGTGCTCGGTCGACTACACGATCGACGTGCCCGCGGGCGTCGACGTGCGCGGGCAGACCTCGAACGGTGCGATCGAGCTCCGCGCCGTCGGCGCGGTCGAGGTCGGCACGAGCAACGGCCGCATCGAGCTGGAGGACGTGCAGGGAAGCGTCGACGTCGAGACGTCGAACGGCCGAATCGAGGCCGAAGGACTGAACGGCGACGGCATCCGCGCCGAGACGTCGAACGGGGCCATCGACCTCGAGCTCGGCACGCCGCAGGACGTGGAGGCCCGCACCTCGAACGGCTCGATCGACCTCAGCGTGCCCGCCGACAGCTACCGGATCGCCACCGAGACGTCGAACGGCGGCACCGACATCGGCGTCGCGAACGATCCCGACGGCCGCTTCACGCTCGACCTGCGCACGTCGAACGGGTCGATCACCGTCGAGGAGGACTGAGCCCGGTCGCCTGGGTCAGGCGACCCGCAGGTCGGCGAGCGCCGCCTCGAGCTGGTCGACCGCCCAGTCGAGGTCGGCGGGCTCGACGACGATCGGCGGCGCGAGCCGGATCGTCGAGCCGTGCGTGTCCTTCGCGAGCACGCCGCGGCGCATGAGCGCCTCGCACGCCTCGCGTCCGGTCGCGACGGCGGGGTCGATGTCGATGCCCGCCCAGAGCCCAGCCCCGCGCAGCGCGACCACGCCGTGCCCGATCAGCTGCTCGAGACGTGCATGCAGGTGGGCTCCCAGCTCGCGGGCGCGAGCCTGCGGCTCGCCCGTCGCGAGCATGCGCACGACCTCGAGGCCGACCGCCGCGGCGAGCGGATTGCCGCCGAAGGTCGAGCCGTGCTGGCCGGGCCGCAGCACGCCGAGCACGTCGCGGTCGCCGACGACAGCGGAGACGGGCACGATGCCGCCGCCGAGCGCCTTGCCGAGCAGGTAGAGGTCGGGCACGACGCCGACGAGGTCGCACGCGAACGTGGCGCCGACGCGCCCGAGGCCCGACTGGATCTCGTCGGCGATGAGCAGCACGTTGCGCTCACGCGTGATGCGCCGCACCTCGGGGAGGAAGTCGGCGGGCGGCACGATGATGCCCGACTCGCCCTGGATCGGCTCGACGAGCACCGCGACCGTGCTCTCGTCGATCGCCGCCTCGATCGCGGCCGCGTCGCCGTAGGGCACCATCCGGAAGCCCGGGGTGTACGGGCCGAAGTCGTCGTGCGCGTCGGGGTCGTCGCTGAACGAGACGATCGTGGTCGTGCGCCCGTGGAAGTTGCCGGCCATCACGATGATGTTCGCGGCATCCTGCGCCACGCCCTTCACGCGGTAGCCCCACGCGCGGGCGACCTTGATCGCCGACTCGACGGCCTCGGCGCCCGTGTTCATGGGCAGCACCATGTCCTTGCCGCAGAGCGCCGCGAGCTCGGTGACGAACGGCCCGAGCCGGTCGTTGTGGAATGCGCGGCTCGTGAGCGTGATGCGGTCGAGCTGCTCGCGCGCCGCGGCGACGAGACGCGGGTTGCCGTGCCCGAAGTTCACCGCCGAGTAGGCCGCGAGGCAATCGAGGTATCGGCGGCCCTCGACGTCGGTCACCCAGGCGCCCTCGCCCGCCGCGACGACGACCGGGAGGGGATGGTAGTTGTGAGCCGCGTGCTCGTCCTCCGCCTGGATGGCGTCGGCGGTGCGGTCGGTCGTGGTGGTCATCGGCGCAGCTCCAGGGTGCAGCACTTGACGCCGCCCCCGCCGAGCAGCAGCTCGGAGAGGTCGACGCCGATCGGGTTGTAGCCGTGCTCGCGCAGCTGCCGCTCGAAATCGGTGGCGCGCGAGGCGATCACGACGTTGTAGCCGTCGCTGTACGAGTTGAGGCCGAGCACCGCGGCATCCGTCTCGTTCACGATGATGGCGTCGGGGTAGCGCTCCTGCAGCACGGCGAGGGATGCCCCGTCGAACGCGCTGGGCAGGTAGGCGATGTGCTCGCGGCCGGGCGTGCCGTCGAGCACGGCCACCGCGGTGTCGAGGTGGTAGAAGCTCGGGTCCACGAGGCGGAGCGTGACCACCTCGCGGCCGAAGATGCGCTCGAGCTCCTGGTGCGACTGCGAGTCGCTCCGGAAGCCGGTGCCGGCGAGGATCACGTCGCCCACGAGGAGGAAGTCGCCCTCGCCCTCGTTCACCTCCTCGGGCACGCGCACGTCGAAGCCCTGCTCGCGGAACCACTCCATGTAGGCGGGGCCCTCGGGCCGGCGCTCGGGGTGCGTGAACTTCGCGCCGTACGCGATGCCGTCGATCACGAACCCGCCGTTCGCGGCGTAGACCATGTCGGGCAGCCCCGCGATCGGGTCGATGAGGTGCACGTCGTAGCCGAGCTCGAGGTACGTGTCGTGGAGCACCTGCCACTGCGCCAGCGCGACATCGGTGTCGGTCGGCTCGGCCGGGTTCATCCACGGGTTGATGCGGTAGACGACCGTGAAGTGCTCGGGGCGGCACATCAGCACGCTGCGCCCGGTGGGGCGCCGCTCGGGCCGTGCGGCGGCCTGTTCCTCGGTCTCGATCACGGTCGACATCTCACTCCTCGGGGCTCTGCGGATGTCGCGGCGCACCGTTGCGGGGCGACATCAGCACTCTTGTCAATGCCGGCGGACCAGGTCGCTCTTGCGAGCCCCGACGACGATGTTCGGGTTGCACCGCCGTCGGGACGCCTCTCTCAGTGTGACGCCGAAGTCGCCGAAGTTCCGGGCGTCGCGCGCAATGTTCCTGCACGTTCCGAGTCGATTCACCGGTTTCGTGCGTGAATCGCGCAGCGGATGCCGTGCGCGACGCGTGAGAGCGGTTGCTCGCGAGGCGCGAGTGGTGCATCCTGTTGGGCGACCCGGCACCCTCCGGCCGGGCGGACCGATGGAGGCCGCACTTGGACGATCCCGCCCACGACGAGCGGCTGCGCCGGCTCCAGCGGATCGCGTACGGCGCCGTCGCGAGCAGCACCGAGCGCGCCGCGGCGCTGGCCGAGCTCGACGCGATGCGGCGGGACGCGGCGGCCGCGGCGCAGGAGCCCGTCGACGCGGCATCCGAGTCGACCGGGCCGACGCCCGTGCTGGAGAAGACGCCGACCGGGTCCACGCGAGCCGTGTCCGAGTGGATCGCGGCGTCCGACGCGGCATCCGTGCGCCGGTTCCGCTGGGCGGTCGCGGCGGGCACGGCCGCGCTGCTCGTGGGCATCGCCGTCGGGTGGCAGCTCGGCACGCGCACCGCGCCCTCGGAGCCCGCGGCCGGCGGCCAGCCCCTCGGCGCGGCCTCGTCGTTCGCGGCGGGCACGCCCGACGGACCGAAGGTGGTCGAGTCCCCCGCCTACGCCGTGTTCGACCGACCGGCGCAGCCCTCGGACATCCCCGCGACGGCCCAGGAGGACTGGTCCGACGGCTGGATCGACACGGCGACCCTCCGGCTGCTCGCGACCACGGCGGCGGGCGTCGGCGTCTACGGTGCCAAGGCGCTGCCCGGCGGACTCTCGCCCGAGATCGGGCCCGACGACGTGTGCATGGTGGTCGTGCGTTCCGGCGGGACGAGCGGGACCTGCACGCAGCAGGGCGTCTTCCGCGACGGCGAGCTCTGGGTGGAGTCCGACCTGGAGGGCGACGGCCTCGTGCGCGCCGAGTGGCATGCCGACGGCGCCGTGCTGGTGACCGTGCCGGTCGACTGACTCGGTTCCGGAAGCCCCTTGCCGCGGTTCGGCGTGCGAGGCATCCTGAGCGCATGACCGGTTCGTTCACCGGTCGGATCGACCGAGGCAACACGGACGGGGCGAGGCCGCCTGGGTGGGCGATCGTCGTGCTGCTGGCGGCGCTGCTCGTCGGGGCGCTGTGGGGCTGGACGGTGGCGCACTCGACGCCCCCGGAGAGGGACGTGGCCGCCGTCCCGATCGCCGACACCGCCGTGCTGAGGGCCTATGACACGGCGCCCACGCCGGCGGATGTGCCGCGCGACGCCTACCCCCGCGACCCGATCGCGCCGACGGACTACCGACTGCTCCGCGCGCGACCCGACGGCGTCGCGCTCCACATCGCGCGGCTCCACGGCGGCTCGGCGGTCTGCGCCGTCCTCTCGCGGCCCGGCCGGTTCACCACCTCGAGCTGCACGCACGACGGGATGTTCCCCGTGCAGGGGCTCGAGGTCGTGGCATCCGTGCCCGGCGACGGCCTCGTGCGCGGGGTCATCCGCCCCGACGGCAGCGCCGAGCTGTCACCACGGTAGGCACCGCGCGCCGATCAACCGTTCTTCGCGTCGCGCCACGCGAGCCACTCGGGCACCGCGGAGAGGTCGTAACCGGGACCCGAGACACCGAGCGTGAACAGCCGCACGCCGGCGTCGTACAAAGCATCGGCGTAGTCGAGGTCGACGTGTCGGCGGGTGAGCTCGTTCGACACCGTGATCTCCGACACGTCCCGGCCGACCTCGTCGCCCCAGCGCTTCAGCACGTCGAGCTTGTGACCGAGCTGGTCGGGCGAGACGAACGAGTGCCAGATGTCGGCGTGCCGCGCCACGATCCTCAGGGTCTTCTGCTCGCCCTTGCCGCCGATCATCACCGGGATCTTCCGGGTCGGCGCGGGGTTCAGCTTCGCCCAGCGGGCCTCGACCCTGGGCAGTGCGTCGGCGAGCGCGTTCAGGCGCGTGCCCGGCGTGCCGAACTCGTAGCCGTACTCGTCGTAGTCGCGCTCGAACCAGCCCGAGCCGGTGCCGAAGATGAACCGGCCGACGCCGTCCCTCGCCGAGATGTGGTCGAGCGTGCGGGCCATGTCGGCCTGCAGGTCGGCGTTGCGGTACGAGTTGCAGCTCACGAGCGTGCCGAACTCCACGCGCTCGGTCTGCTCGGCCCACGCGCCGAGCATGGTCCACGCCTCGAAGTGCAGGCCCTCGCGGTCGCCCGAGAGCGGGAAGAAGTGGTCCCAGTTGAAGACGATGTCGACGCCGAGGTCCTCGAGGCGCAGGACGGCGTCGCGGATGGCGGGATAGTGGGCGTGCTGCGGCTGCACCTGGATTCCGAGGCGCACGCGGGAGTCGTCGGGCATGCCTTCCAGCCTAGGCGCGTTCGGGAAAGCGGATGCCGCGGCAGGGCGTTCACACGGCACGCGGATGCCGCGGGCACGCGTCGGCCCGCGGCATCCGTCGCCCCCGCTTCCCCCGGGCCTACTCCTTCAGGTCGAGCATCGGCGTCGGACGCCGGAACCCGCGCGTCACGATCGCGAGGAGCACCACGCCGACCGCGAGCCACGAGAGGCCCACGATGAACGTCTCGACCGAGAGGCTCGTCCACAGCCAGACGGTGAGCGCGAAGCCGATGAGCGGCAGCACGAGGTTGCGCAGCACCTGGATGCCGGCGCGTTCCTTGCGGTCGACGTAGTAGTGCTTGATGACCGAGAGGTTCACGACCGAGAACGCGACGAGCGCGCCGAAGCTGATCATGCCGGCGAGGAGGCCGAGGTCGATCCAGATCGCGAGCAGCGAGACCACCGAGACGCACAGCACGGCGACGACCGGGGTCTTGAAGCGCGCCGAGAGCCGTCCGAAGACGCGCTTCGGCAGCACGCCGTCGCGGCCCATCGCGTAGATGATGCGCGACACCGACGCCTGCGAGGTGAGCGCCGAGCCCGCGGCACCCGCGACGTACGCCGCCGTGAAGAACACCGCGAGGAACTCGCCGCCCGCCGTCTGCATGACGTCGAGCGCGGCCGAGTCCACGTCGGTGAAGTCGTTCGACGGGAACACCAGCTGCGCGAGGTACGACAGCCCGATGAAGATCACTCCGGCCGCGATCGTGGTGATCATGATGGCGCGCGGCACCGAGCGGGTCGGCTCCTTCGCCTCCTCGGCGAGCGTCGAGACCGAGTCGAAGCCGAGGAACGACAGGCACAGCACGGCGGCGCCGGCGAACAGGACGCCGGGACCCTCCACGGATCCGTCGCCGACGAACGGCGCGAGCGGGTCGACCTGCTGCCCCGACAGCGACGCCAGGCCGAACACGACGAACGCCCCGATGAACACGGCCTGCACGGCGATGATCACGACGTTCGCCCGCGCCACCGAGACGATGCCGATGACGTTCAGCACGGTGACGATGACGATCGACGCGAGGATGAACACCCACGCGGGCACGGCCGGGAAGGCCGCCTCGAGGTAGATGCCGATCACGAGGTAGTTGATCATCGGCAGGAACAGGTAGTCGAGCATGAGCGACCAGCCCGCGAGGAAGCCGACCGCGCCGCCGAAGCTGCGCTGCGTGTAGACGTACGCCGAGCCGGCGTAGGGGTACGCGACCGACATGCGGGCGTACGAGCGCGCCGTGAAGAGCATGGCGACCAGCGTGATGACGTACGAGACGGCGACACGGCCGCCCGTCATCTCGGTGACGATGCCGTAGGTGGTGAACACCGTGAGCGGCACCATGTAGACGAGTCCGAAGAGCACCAGCGACGGAACGCCGAGGACTCGCTTCAGCTTGGGCGCGGCATCCGTTCCGACGTCGGTGGCGGGGATCGCGGCCTGGGACATGGGCTGACCTTTCAGGGGGTCGGGAGGCGTTCGCCTCGGTATCGGGGGATCCCCGCGAGCCAGGTCGCGCGCACGGGGAGGTCGGGGAGGTCGGCGGGATCGAGCTGCCGCGGGTCGGCGGCGAGGTGCACGAGGTCGGCGGCGGCGCCGGGCTCGATGCGGCCCCACGGGGCATCCGTCGCGTCGGCGAACGCCTGGTGGGCGACGGCGGCGCTGTAGGCGTCGAGGGCGAGCGCGACGGGCAGGATCTCCTGCGGCGTCCATCCGCCGACCGGGTCGCCGCCGGGCGTGCGACGGCTCGCGGCCACGGCGATGCCCTCGCGCGGGTCGCCCGAGGAGACCGGCCAGTCCGAGCCGAACGCGAGCCGGGCACCGGATGCCTCGATCGAGCGCATGCGGTACTGCCGGTCGGCGCGCTCCGCGCCGAGGCGCGGCACGGTGAGCACGGTCATGAGCGCGTCGAGCTGCGCCCACAGCGGCTGCATGTTCGGGATGATCCCGAGCCGCGCGAACCGGTCGAGGTCGGCGTCGTCGACGAGCTGCGCGTGCGCGATGACCGGGCGGCGATCGCGTGGGCCGTTCGCCTCGACGGCGTGCTCGATCGCGTCGAGCGCCTGGCGCACGGCCGCGTCGCCGATGGCGTGGATGTGCACCTGGAATCCGGCCGCGTCGACGGCGCGCACGGCCTCGGCGAGATCCTCGGCGCCCCACACCGACATGCCGTGCTTGTGCAGCGACGAGCAGTACGGCTCGAGCAGCGCGCCGGTCTCGTTCTCGACGACGCCGTCGGCGAAGAACTTCACGGTGTTCGCGGTGAGCAGGGGCGACGCGGCATCCGCGACCCGTCGACGCGACTCGACGAACGCGGGCAGCTGCGTCGCGAACCGCCGCGGGTCGGCGTAGAGCGCGAGGTTGAACCGGATGCGCAGCCGGTCGCGCGCGGCAGCCTCGAGGTAGATGTCGAGCTCGGCGGGCTCGACCCAGGCGTCCTGCACCCAGGTGACGCCGCGCGCGAGGTAGTACTCGGCGGCGCGTTCGAGCGCGCGCAGGCGATCCTCGACGGGACGCGGCGGGGCGACGTCGGTGACGAGCTCGACGGCGCCCCACTCGCGCAGGGTGCCGAGCGGCGAGCCGTCGTCGCGGCGCGGGATCTCGCCGAGCACCGGCTCGGGGGTGTCGGCGTGGATGCCGGCGAGCTCGAGCGCCCGCGAGTTGCACCACACCGTGTGGTAGTCCCAGGCGCGCAGCACGACGGGGCGATCGGGCACGGCCTCGTCGAGCCAGCGCGCATCGAAGAGCCCGCCATCGGCGAGGCTGCCGTCGTACGACGCGCCCTGGATCCACGCGACGTCGGGGTGCGCCTCGGCGTAGCGCCGCACCTCGTCGACGATCGCCGCGATCGACGTGCACGAGCGCACGTCGGGGCCCTCGGCCTCGAGCCCGCCGAACAGCGGGTGGGCGTGCCCGTCTCCGAACGCGGGCATGAGGAAGCCGCCGTCGAGGTCGACCCGCTCGACGTGCTCCCCCGCCGCCTCGGCCTCGGACGCGAGCCGGAGCGCGGCGGCGTCGAGCGCCTCGACGACGCCCTCGCGTGCGAACATGGCCCCGCTCGTCGCCTGGTCGGCTCCGCGCCAGATCGTGCCGCCGTGGAAGAGGGTCGAGGTCACTGCACCGGGTCCTTCGCGTTCATACGAACAGTGTTCGTATTCGAGTGAGGGAGACTGTACACTCTCGCCACAAGCGAGGGAAGACCGAGGATGGAAATCGTGACACGTGTCAACCGCGACCAGCTCGTGACCACCGCACTCGAACTCATCGACGAGGAGGGCGGCGAGGCGCTCTCGATGCGCGCGCTCGCCAAGCGCGTGAACCGCCAGGTCTCCTCCCTGTACAACCACGTCGAGAGCCGGGGGGACCTCATCGAGGCCGTGCGCGCCCGCATCGTCGAGGAGATCGACACGACGGCGTTCCTGGCCGATCCGTGGGATGCCGCGCTCGAGGCCTGGGCCCGCTCGTACCTCGCGGCGTTCGCCGCCCACCCGAACGTCATCCTGCTGCTCGCGACGACCCCGATCCGCGACGTGTCGACGCTCGGCATGTACGACCGCGTCATCGCCGCGCTCGTCGAGGCGGGCTGGCCCGTGGGCGACGCGGTCGCCGTGATGCGCACGGTCGAGGCGCACGTGCTCGGATCGGCCATCGACATCGTCGCGCCCGGCGACCTGCTCGAGCAGGGCTCGGTGCCGCCCGAGCACGCCGCGTTCCGGGCGGCGCTCGATCCGTCGCTCGGCGACGCCTTCGGCGCGCGCCGTGCGTTCGAGATCGGCCTGGCGGCGCTGCTCGCCGGCCTCCGGATGCGGCACGCGGCGGGCGCGGGGCTCCGCGGCTGACCGGGGCTCCGCGGCTGACCAGGGTCGGCACCGTTCGGCAGCCGCTTTCCCACATACCACGCAGGAATCCAGCGTCAACCCCTGTGTGTGCGCAACGAATCGGCGTAGACTCCGGAGCATGGACAACCTCGACCGCGCCATCCTCGACCTGCTCCGACAGAACGCGCGAGCGGGGTACGGCGACATCGGGTCGTCCGTGGGCCTCTCGGCGTCGGCCGTGAAGCGCCGCGTCGACCGCCTCGTCGCCGACGGCGTCATCCGCTCGTTCACGATCCAGGTCGACCCCACCGTCGACGGCATGAGCACCGAGGCCTACGTCGAGCTGTTCTGCCGTGGCACGGTCGCACCCGACGAGCTGCAGCGCATCCTCCAGGGCGTGCCCGAGGTCGTCTACGCCGGCACCGTCACGGGCAGCGCCGACGCGATCGTGCACATGCGCGCCCGCGACATCACCTCGCTCGAGGACGCGCTCGAACGCGTGCGCATCGCCCCGAACGTCGACCACACGCGCAGTGCGATCGTCCTGTCGCGACTGGTGAACCGCAACCGGGACTGACGGTGACCGCTCGAGGGCCGCAGGGCACGGATGCCGCGGGCGGGTCGGTGCGGTTCACGATCCGCCACGACGACGAGACGCCGCCGTTCGAGCAGCTCCGGCGCCAGGTCGTGAACGCCGTGGCATCCCGAGCCCTCGCCCCCGGCACCCGGATGCCGACCGTTCGCGCCCTCGCGGCACAGCTCGACCACGCCGTGAACACCGTCGCGAAGACCTACCGCGCGCTCGAGGCCGACCACGTCATCGAGACCCGCGGACGCGCCGGCACCTTCGTCGCCGCCACCGGCGACCCCACCACGCAGGAGGCGCAGGTCGCCGCCCTCGCCTACGCCGACCGCGTGCACCACCTCGGCGTCGACCGGGCGACGGCCCTGTCCCTCGTCGAGTCGGCGCTCGACGCCCCGCGCTGAGCCGTCGTTCGCGCGCGGCGACGCGCCACGCATCCTGCGGGATGTGCTCCACGGCTCGTTTCCAATCCGCCTCATGTGAGGCGAACTTCACATGCTCCGCCGAACTCCGGCACCGTTCCAGGTGTGCAGTTCCAATCCGCCTCATGTGAGGCGGATTGGACATGGCTCCAGCTGAACGTCCCAGCCGGTCGCGTCGGACGACACGGCGCGGCATCCGCTCGGGTCGCGTCGTCGAGCGCGTCGAGCGCGTCGAGCGCGTCGAGTGCCGCCATCGGCGCGCCGAATGCCGCGCCGCGCGGCATCCGCTCAGACGGCCTCGGGGATCGGCTCCTTCGGGAGCTTGCGCACCTTGGCGCGGCGGCGGCGGCGCTCGGGGATCATCGAGCGCATCTCCTCGAGCCGGCCGAAGCAGAGCAGTCGGTCCTCGGCCTCGAGCACGACGCCCTTGCGCGGGTTCGGGATGACCGTCGTGCCGCGGTGCAGCGTGAGCACGGTGATGTCGCGGTCCCAGAGGCCCGACTCGCCGAGGGTCTTGCCGACGAGGTCGGCCGCGCCGTGCACGAGGAGCTCGGCGACGCCGTACCCGGTCGACACGGTGAGCCGCTGGCGCACGTCGATCTCGGGGAACGCGACCTGGTTCGCGATGTAGTCGATGATCGCGCCGGCCACGTCGAGTTTGGTGGCCGTCTCGATGCCCTGCAGGCCGGGCGACGAGTTGACCTCCATGACGAGCGGGCCGTCGTTGCCCTCGAGCATGTCGACGCCCGCCACCTTGAGGCCCATGATCTGCGCCGAGCGCACCGCCGCCTGCTCGTAGGCGGGCGTGAGCTCCACGGGCTCGACGGTGCCGCCGCGGTGCACGTTGGAGCGGAACTCGTCGCCGCTCGCGACGCGGCGCATGGCCGCGACGACGCGATCGCCGATGACCAGGGCACGGATGTCGCGACCGCGGCTCTCCTTCACGAACCGCTGGATCAGCACGTTCTGCTTCGTCGAGTGCAGGGTCTCGATGATGGCCTCGGCGATCTTCACCTCGGGCGCGAGGATCACGCCGATGCCCTGCGTGCCCTCGAGCAGCTTGATCACGACGGGTGCGCCGCCCACGAGCTCGATCGCCGGACGCACGTCGGCGCGGTTGCGCACGAACGCCGTCGCCGGCATGCCGATGTTGTGGCGACTCAGGATCTGGTTCGCGCGGAGCTTGTCGCGCGCGTTCGTGATGCCGTTCGCGGTGTTCGGCGTGTACACGTCCATCTGTTCGAACTGGCGCACCACGGCGGTGCCGAAGTACGTGATCGAGTTGCCGATGCGCGGCAGGATCGCGTCGTAGTCGGACAGCGGACGGCCGCGGTACTGCAGGTCGGGTTCGGAGCCCGAGAGGTCGATCGCGAAGCGCAGCGTGTTGAGCACCTTCACCTCGTGGCCCCGTTGCTGCGCCGCCAACCGCAGTCGCTGCGTGGAGTACGCCTGCGGGGCGCGCGAGAGGATCGCCAGTTTCATCCTTGAGTCCCTGCGAAGATGTTCGGGTGACAGAGCCCCCCCATTCAACCACCATCGTCGGATGGCGCGAATGGGTGACCCTGCCCGGCGCGGGAGTCCCATGGATCAAGGCGAAGATCGACACGGGCGCCCGTACGTCGTCGCTGCACGCGTTCGAGGTGGAGGAGTTCCGAGCCGACGACGGCACGGATTCCGTGCGGTTCGGAGTGCGTCCGTGGCAGGACAGCGACGAGGACGCGGTCGTCGTGGAGTTCCCCGTGCACGACCGCCGCACGGTGCGCAGCTCGTCGGGACACTCCGAGGAACGCATCGTCGTGCTCATGGACGTGACGCTGCACGGACGCACGCAGACCGTCGAGATGACGCTCAGCAACCGCGACGAGATGGGCTTCCGCATGCTCATCGGCCGCGAGGCGCTGCGCGACGGGTTCCTCGTGGCCGCCGGCGAGTCGTTCCTCGGCGGACGCGCCCCCCGACGCGTCCGCCGACAGAACCGTGGCCGCTGACTCCTAGATCACGCCATCCGACAGCGTCGTCGGGTTGCCGAACCGGTGGTTCGTGATCGACACGGCCTGCTCGTGCAGGAACGGCAGCAGCTCCACGCGACCCGAGGGCGTCACGGGGTGCGACCACACCGCGACGTCGGGGGTGCCGCCGAGCGCCGTCGCGAGCTCGGACGCGCCGCCGCCGACGAGGCGGACGCGGGTCGAGCCGACGCCCTCCTCGGCGACGCGCGCGAGCCAGGCGGCATCCCCCTCGCGGATGACCCGCGAGTCGCGGGCCTCGAGGATCGTGCGCACGCCCTTCGGGAGCTCGAACGCGGTCGACACCGTGAGGTGCGACTTCGCGAGCAGGCCGGCGGCGATGACGCGCAGGCCCTCCGCGAGCGTCGACGCCTCGCCGATGCGTACGGTGACGGGCAGCGCGCGGTAGCGGAACAGGTTCCGCTCGACGCCGACGCCCGAGACGTCCTTGACCGTGCCGTACTCCTCGGCCCAGGCGACCTCGTCGGACAGCGCCGACCGGCGCAGCACCTCGAACGCCTCGTACTCGAGCGCCGGCTGCGATGCCTCGATGAGCTCCGACACGCGCTTCTCGAGCCCGCGCAGGTGGAGCGTGCTCGAGACGGGGCCGTGCTGCGGCATCCACTCGCCGAGGCCGAACAGGTAGTTCGGGCCGCCCGCCTTGGCGCCGGCGCCGACGGCCGAACGCTTCCAGCCGCCGAACGGCTGGCGCTGCACGATCGCGCCCGTGATGCCGCGGTTCACGTAGAGGTTGCCCGCCTCGACGCGGTCGAGCCAGTGCGCGACCTCCTCGGAGTCGAGCGAGTGCAGGCCGGCGGTGAGGCCGTAGTCGACGGCGTTCTGCAGGCGGATGGCCTCGTCGAGGTCCTTGGCGTGCATGACGCCGAGCACCGGGCCGAAGAACTCGGTGAGGTGGAAGTACGACCCCGGCGCCACGCCATCGCGGATGCCGGGCGACCAGAGCCGGCCGGTGCCATCGAGCTGCTTCGGCTCGACGAGCCACTCCTCGCCGATGCCGAGTTGGGTGAGGGCGTGCAGGAGCTTGCCGTTGGCGGGCTCGATGATCGGGCCCATGACGCTCTGCGGGTGCTCGGGGTACCCGACCCGCAGCGACGTGGCGGCGTCGACGAGCTGGCGCCGGAACCGCTCCGACTTCGCGACCGAGCCGACGAGGATCACGAGCGACGCGGCCGAGCACTTCTGGCCGGCGTGGCCGAAGGCGCTCTTCACGACGTCGGATGCCGCGAGGTCGAGGTCGGCCGAGGGCGTCACGATGATCGCGTTCTTGCCGCTCGTCTCCGCCAGCAGCGGCAGGTCGGGGCGGAACGAGCGGAACAGCTGCGCGGTCTCGTACGCGCCCGTGAGGATCACCCGGTCGACGGCGGGGTGGGACACGAGCTCGCGGCCGAGCTCCCGCTCGCCGATGTCCACGAGGGCGAGGAGCTCGCGGGGAACGCCGGCCTCCCAGAGCGCCTCGACCATGACCGCGCCCGAGCGCTGCGCGAGCTTCGCCGGCTTGATGATGACGCCCGAACCCGCGGCGAGTGCGGCGAGCACGCCGCCGGCCGGGATCGCGACCGGGAAGTTCCACGGCGGGGTCACGACGGTGAGCTTCGGCGGCACGAAGACCGCGCCCTGCACGTGGTCGAGCTCGCGGGCGCGCTCGGCGTAGTAGTGCGCGAAGTCGATCGCCTCGGAGACCTCGGGGTCGGCCTCGGCGATGGTCTTGCCGGTCTCGGCGGCCATGACCTCGATGAGGCGGTCGCGGTTCGCGGCGAGCGCGAGGCCGGCGCGGTGGAGCACGGCGGCGCGCTCGGCGCCGGGGAGCTCGCCCCACGCTCGTCCGCTCGCGGACACCGTCGAGATGATCGACTCGAGCGTGGCCGCGTCGGCGACGCGGGCTCGGGCGATGGTCTCGAGGCCCAGTCGCGTCTCGGGCACGCGGGCGAGGATGCGACGGCCCCACTCGCGGTTCGCGGCGAGCGCGGGGTCGGTGTCGGGCTCGTTGCGGAAGCCGGGGGTCGCCCCCGGGCCGCCCACGGCCGGCGCGACGAGCTCGCCCTCGATCTCCCCCGTGTCGCCGAACAGGCCGGGCTCACGGCGCGAACCGCGGGTGAGCTCGAGCACGGTGCTCGTGAGCGACGCGTCGTCCTCGTGCTCGCTGCCCGGCGCGGGTGCGTCGGGCACCGCCACGGCCGCCGCGAGCGACTCCTGCGACCACTCGGAGCGGCGGTTCTGCGTGCGATTCGGCGTGGGGACGCGATCCGAGTCCGCCTCGAGTGCGGCGAGCGACCGCTCGTAGCGGACGCGCTCGCGCTCGAAGAGGCCCTCATCGCTGTCGAGCTCGAACACGGCCGACATGAAGTTGTCCTGGCTCGCGTTCTCCTCGAGCCGGCGGATCAGGTAGGCGATCGCCACGTCGAACTCGGTCGGGTTCACGACGGGCGTGTAGAGCAGCAGGTTGCCGACGTCGCGGCGCACCGCCTCGGCCTGACCGGTGGCCATGCCGAGGAGCATCTCGAACTCGACGCGCGACTCGACGCCGCGCTGCCGTGCGGTGAGCCAGGCGTGCGCGACGTCGAACAGGTTGTGTCCGGCGACGCCGAGCTTCACGGCATCGGCGCGCTCGGGCGTCATCGACCAGTGCAGCACGCGCTTGTAGTTGGTGTCGGAGTCCTGCTTGGTGCCGTAGGTCGCGACCGGCCAGCCGTGGATCGCGGCGTCGACGTGCTCCATGGCGAGGTTCGCGCCTTTCACCACGCGCACCTTGATCGGCGCCCCGCCCGCCTGGCGTCGCGCGATCGCCCACGCGGTGAGCTCCTGCATCGCACCGAGTGCGTCGGGCAGGTAGGTCTGCAGCACGATGCCGGCCTCGAGCCCGCGCAGCTGCGGCTGGTCGAGCAGCGTCGTGAACACCGCGATCGTGAGGTCGAGGTCGCGGTACTCCTCCATGTCGAGGTTGATGAACTTCGGCGTGGGGCTCTTCGCCGCGAGCTCGTAGAGCGGCGTGAGCTTCGTGACGACCTTCGCCACGGCCTCGTCGAACGACCACATCGAGAGCTGGCTCACGACGCTCGACACCTTGATCGACACGTAGTCGACGTCGTCGCGCGCGAGGAACTCGTAGGTGCCGCGCAGTCGGCGGTCTGCCTCGTCCTCGCCGAGCACGGCCTCGCCGAGCAGGTTGAGGTTGAGGCGGTTGCCCGACTCGCGCAGCATCGCGATCGACGGGCCGAGCTTCGCCGGAGTGGCGTCGAGCACGAGGTGTCCGACCATCCGACGCAGCACGCGGCGCGCGATGGGGATCACGACCCACGGGAGCACCGGCGCCACGACGCCTCCGACGCGGATGGCCGCGCGCAGGTACCAGGGCAGGAACTTCGGGGTGAGCTTCGCGACCTGCTCGAGGTTGCGTCCGGCGACGCCGAGGTCCTCGGGGCGCATCACGCCGTCGACGAAGCCGACGGTGAAGGCGAGGCCGTTCGGGTCCTTCAGCACGCCGGCGAGGCGCTCGGCGGCGGGGTCGACGGGGTGCTCGGCGCTCTCGGCGAGCCAGCGGCGCACCAGTGCGACGACGTGGTCGGTGGCCGGCGCGAGTTCCGTGGCGGCGTTGGTCATGGTCACGAGGCTAGTCTCCGTTGCTCCGGGCGCGCCGAGGGTTGACGCACCTTGTCGCCTCCCAGTGTGCGCCGTGGCATCCGTTCGGTACAGCGAATGAATCCGACGCATACTGTTCGGTAGAGCCGAATGGTTCATGGATGCCGGGAGGACGCGATGCTCGACGTGCGACGCCTGCGCCTGCTGGTCGAGCTCAGCCGGCGCGGCACGCTGGCCGCGGTGGCCGACGCGCTGTCGTACAGCCCCTCGTCGGTGTCGCAGCAGCTCAGCCTGCTCGAGCGCGAGGCCGGGGTGCCACTGCTCGTGCAGGTGGGCCGGCGCGTGCAGCTCACCCCGCAGGCGCTCGTGCTCGTCGAGCACGGCAAGGCGGTGCTCGACCGGCTCGAGGAGGCGGAGGCCGACGTCGCCCGCTCGCTCACGTCGGTCGGCGGCACCGTGCGCATCGCGGTGTTCCAGTCGGCCGCGCACGCGGTGATGCCGCAGGCGCTCACGCTGCTCGCGTCCGAGCATCCCGACCTGCGCGTCGAGGTCACCGAACGCGAGCCCGAGGCCGGCCTGTTCGAGGTGGCCGCGCGGGACTTCGACCTCGTCGTGGCGGAGCAGTATCCGGGACACGCGCGGCCGCGGCATCCCGAGCTCGATCGCGTGCCGCTCGCCTCGGATGCGATCCGGCTCGCCGTGCCGCCGCATCCGAGGGTCGAGGAGCGCCCGGCGGAGTCGGACGCGTCTCGAGACCCGACCCCCGACCTCTCGACGACGGCTCACCGCCCATGGGTGATGGAGCCGGCCGGCACCGCGTCGCGGGTGTGGGCCGAGCAGCTGTGCCGAGCCGCGGGATTCGAGCCCGACGTGCGGTTCGAGACCGCCGACCTCATGGCCCACATCCGGCTCATCCGCTCGGGGAACGCCGTGGGACTGCTTCCCGACCTGGTGTGGGCGGGCGAGCGACCGAGCGTGCTGCTCGCTCCGCTGCCGGGCGATCCGCACCGCGAGGTGTTCTCCTCGGCCCGCCACGCGGCGGCCGGGCGTCCCGCCGTCGTCGCCGTGCGCGACGCGCTCGCGCGTGCCGCCGCTCGCATGGGACCGCCCCGGAATGGGGACCCCGCCCCGGCGGACGACGCGTGACGTGGGGCCCGTGCGGGTCTACGCTGCGAGCATGGCCAGCAAGCGGAAGATCATCGGAGCCGGCATCGCCGTGCTCGCCGTGCTCACGCTCGCGGGCTGCCTGGGGGAGCAGGGGTCCGCTCGCGGCGGTTCGGTCGACGCGGCCGGCACGTGGGGGGATCCGACGGAGGAGGGATCGCCCTACCTCGAGCTCGAGGACGACGGCAGCTTCAGCGGCAGCGACGGGTGCAACAACCTGACGGGTTCGTGGTCGGTCGACGAGGGCGAGCAGGTGCTGTTCGAGGACGTCGCGTCGACCATGAAGGCGTGCGAGGACGTCGACGACTGGCTCGCCCACCTCAGCGCCGCGACGGTCGCGGGCGACACCATGACGGTGCTCGCCCAGGACGGCGCCGAGATCGGGCAGCTCGAGCGCAGCTCGGACACGCCCTCCACCTGATCCGGCAGGCGCCCGTCGCGCCGTGAGCGCACCTCCGAGACGCCCGCGGCGGACTAGGCGTGACCGAGGCCCGTGCCGCCCTCGTCGAGCTCGGGGTCGTAGCCGATCATCACGTTGCCCGCGGGTTCGACCTCGTGCATCCAGGGCGTGTAGCTCACGCCCACGAGCAGGCCTTCGGGGCTCATCAGGCGTGAGGTCGTCTGCCCCCACGGCTCCTCGTGGGCGCCGACGAGGATCTCGTGCCCGCCCGCGCGGAGCTCCTCCACCGCCTCGCCCACGGCCGCCGGCGAGGCGACGTCGAACTCGATCCACGCCTGCGGCACCGTGCGGTCGGCGGGCCACTCGGTCGTGCCGAAGGTCGCCTCGGCGGCCTGGCTCAGCGGCCAGATCGCGAAGGCGTTGACGCCCCCGAGCGCCTCGGTGTGGAAGTAGCCGCCGTCCTCGCTGAACGGGATCCCGAACGCGCCGCGCCAGAAGTCGGCCGACGACGAGTCGGCGCTGCCGATGGGGCCGAAGCCGGCCACGAATGCGATGTCCATGCGGCCAGCCAACGCCCAGCCGCCGACATCCGCAAGACATGTCGGCCCACGAGCGAGATCAATCGGATGCCGCGGCCGCCGCGAACCGCCCCGCCTGCTCCTCGAGGAACGCCAGCACCTCGGGCGGGCCCTCGACGCGGTAGGCCGCGCCGCGCGGCAACCACATGAGCGCCATCACGAGGTTCTCGACGGCGTCGGCCTCGAGCGGCCAGACGCAGCGGTCGGGTCCGTCGGCCACGACGTCGCGGCCGTACCAGCCGAGCCGGTCGACGAGCTGGGCGCGGGACAGTTCCACCACGACCCGGGCGCGCACCGTGCGATCGCGATACCGGATCGCGGACTCGACCCGCGCACGCGCCGCCTCGTCGGTCATCGGCCGCGGCTCGAAGTGCACGCGCGTCTGGAACACGTCGCTGATGCGGTCGAGCCGGAACGTGCGCCAGTCCTCGCGCTGGCGGTCCCAGGCGAGCAGGTACCAGCGACGGGCGACGGGCACGAGCCGGTACGGCTCGACGACGCGCGAGGTCGACTCGCCCGCGGCATCCGTGTAGCTGAAGCGCAGCCGCTCGGCGTCGCGGCAGCCGAGCGCGAGGAGGCCGAGCAGCTCGGAGTCGATCTCGGGCGCCGGGCGGGTGCCGGAGCCCTCGCGGCCCGGTCCGCGGCCGACTGCGTCCGTCGCGTGCGACTGCAGCGCGTCGATGCGGCGGCGCAGGGCGGCGGGCAGCACCTGCTCGATCTTCGCGAGCGCGCTCAAGGTGGTGTGCTCGGCGCCGCGGAGCCCGGCGGTCGCCTGCGAGCGGAGGCCGACGGCGATGGCGACGCCCTCGTCGTCGGTGAGCAGCAGCGGCGGGAGCCCGGTTCCGGCCTCGAGTCGGTACCCGCCCGCGCTGCCGCGCATGGACTCGATGCCGTAGCCGAGTTCGCGCAGGCGCTCGACGTCGCGACGAAGGGTGCGCTCCGAGACGCCGAGGCGGTCGACGAGCTCTCGAGCCGACCAGTGCCGGTGGCTCTGCAGCAGGGAGAGGAGTTCGAGGGTCCTCGAGGTGGTGGCGGCCATGTTCCGAGTATCTCGCGCATCAGGTCAGGAAGTGACCGGATGCCTCGCAAGACTGGCGACATGACCGAACGAACGAACCAGATGATCACCGCCCGAGGCCTCACGAAGACGTTCCGCTCCAAGGGGCAGGTCGTCGAGGCCGTCCGAGCCGTCGACCTCGACGTGGCCGACGGCGAGCTCGTCGCCTTCCTCGGCCCGAACGGCGCCGGCAAGTCGACGACCCTCCGCATGCTCACCACGCTGCTCCCGCCGACGGCGGGCGAGGCGACGGTGGCCGGCTGCGACATCCGCCACGATCCGGCCGGCGTGCGCCGCCGCATCGGGTACGTCGGCCAGGGCAGTTCGGGCGGGCACACCCAGCGGGTGCGCGACGAGCTGCACGCGCAGGGCGCGTTCTACGGGCTCGGTCGTCGCGAGACCCGCGCCCGCGCAGCCGAGCTCATCGAGTCGCTCGAGCTCGGGCAGGTCGCGAACCGGCAGGTGCAGTCGCTCTCGGGCGGCCAGAAGCGTCGGCTCGACATCGCGCTCGGCCTCATCCACCGGCCCGAGCTGCTGTTCCTCGACGAGCCGTCGACGGGGCTCGACCCGCACAGCCGCGCCAACCTCTGGGAACACATCGTCGACCTGCGCCGCAGCACCGGCACCACGATCTTCCTCACCACCCACTACCTCGACGAGGCCGACCAACTCGCCGAGCGCGTCATGGTGATGGACCACGGCGCGGTCATCGCCGACGACACGGCATGGTCGCTCAAGGAATCGCTCGCGGGCGACCGGGTCACGCTCGCCTTCGACTCGGCGACGGATGCCGCGGCCGCAGCCGCCCGCATCGGCGGGTCGGTCGACGGCCACGTCGTCACCCTCACCGCACCGGGCGGCGACCGCGCCCTCCCCCGCTGGATCCGCGAGCTCGGTGACGCCGGACTCGACGTCGTGGCGGCGACCCACCGCCAGCCCACCCTCGACGACGTCTTCCTCGCGCTCACCGGCCGCAGCCTCCGCGAGGAGGCCGCCGCGCCCGAACCCGAGCCCGCCGCCGCCTGACCGCAGACAAGGAGCACACCCTCATGAACACCATCAGCCCCGCCGCCGCCGAGCCCGCCGCGATCGAGCGGCCCGCGGCATCCGCCCGCCCCACCGGCTTCGTGCGCGACACCGCGACCGTCTTCGCGCGCGAGTCGCGCCCGCTCGTGCGCGATCCGTTCAGCGTGATCTTCTCGCTCGTGCAGCCGCTCGTCTTCCTCGGCCTGTTCGGGCCGCTGCTCGTCGGCGCGGCCGGCGGCGACGTCGCTGGGACGTTGCAGTGGTTCGTCCCGGGCATCCTCGTGATGGTCGCGCTGTTCGGCACCGCGTCGACGGGCGCGAACCTGCTCTTCGAGATGCAGACCGGGTCGCACGAGCGCACCCTCGTCGCGCCGCTCTCGCGCAGTGCGCTGCTGGTCGGCCGCGCCCTCAAGGAGGTCGTGCCGCTCGTCATCCAGGGCACGATCGTCGTGCTCGTGGCCGTGCCGTTCGGGTTCAGCCTCGACGTGCCCGGGCTCGTCGTCGGCCTCGCGGTCCTCGCCGTGTTCGGCATCGGGTTCGGGGCCCTGAGCTACACGCTCGCGCTCGCCTGCCGCAACCGGGACTGGATGTTCTGGATGGTGCACCAGACGCTGCTGTTCCCGCTCATGATCCTGTCGGGCATGCTGCTGCCGCTCGAGGACGGCCCCGACTGGATGAAGGTCGCCGCCGCGGTGAACCCGCTGAGCTACCTCGTCGCGGCCGAACGCGCCCTGCTCGCCGGCGACCTCGGCAGCCCCGCGGTGATCGGCGGCGTCATCGCCGCGGTCGCGACCTGCGCGATCGGCGTGTTCGTCGGCATGCGCGCCATGCGTCGCGCGAACTGAGTCGAGACGGCGGATGCCGCGACCCACCGCACGAGGCGGGGGCCGCGGCATCCGTCGTCTGCGGCGCCGGGCGGATGCTACGGCGTGGGGTAGCTCACCACCGGCGACGTGCCGAAGCCGCCGACGACCGGCGCGCCGGTGTCGTTGATGGTGTGCTCGATGCCGCCCGAGCCGCTGAGGAACACCGAGATGAGCGACTCGAACCGGATGCCCGGGCCGACCGGGGTCTGGATGCCGCTCTCGGCGCGGATGTCCTGGCCCTGGTTGAAGTACGAGTACACGCCCATGCCCGTCGCGTGGTGCTCGGCGACGCCGTCGGCCACGCGGTAGGACGCGTAGCCGAGGCGGTCGCCGTCCATCCACGCGGCCTGGCTCGGCACCTCGTAGGGGATCTCGGACTGGTAGAACACGGTGCGGCCGCGCTCGCCGTTCCAGATCACCTGGTTCTGCTGGTAGTGCTCGACGAACAGGCCGGTCGCGGTGACGTCGTCGCCGTTCACGATGACGCCGTGCGCGCCCGTCGAGCCGGTCCAGGTGCCGCTGCCGTCGAGGCCGTGGTCGCCGCGCCAGGCCCAGATGTGGTCGAGCAGCACGTCGTCGCTGTTCACCTCGATGGAGGTGACCGCGTCGCCGGCCCAGGGTCCGCCGACGCGGATGAACACGTCGGAGAGCGTGGTCGGGTCGGACGGGTCGGACACCGCGGCATCCGTCGGCCCGACCTGCACGAGGACGTCGGACTCGACCAGCCCGGCGTCGACCGTGATGCCCGCGATCTTCACGCCCGGCACGTCGTCGACGACGAGCGCCGCGTTGCCCTTCGTGGGCGTGAGCGAGGCGTAGCCGAGGCCGAGCACCACCGTGCCGGCGCGCTTGACGTTGATGGGCTTGTCGAGCCGGTAGACGCCCGGGGTGAGCAGCACGTGCTGCTTCTTCGAGATCGCCCGGTTGATCGACGTCGCCGTGTCGCGGTCGGCGTGGGCGATGTAGAAGTCGCCGATCGGGATGGACGTGCCGACCGAGGCATCCGTCGACCAGTCGACCCCTGCGCTGTCGGTGCGGGCGTTCGGCACGAACACCCTGTACGCGTCGCCGTCGACGTAGAGGAACGGCGCCGGGCGGCTGATCGGCGTGGTGTCGAGGGTGGTCTTGTTGCCCACGGTGCCATCGGCCTTCGGGCCGAAGTCGGTCGCCGGAGCGCCCTGCACGCCCGAGAACACCATGTTCCAGACGCCGCCGTTCCACGTGCCGACGCTCGAGTCGCGCGTGTACCACTGCTGCTGCGAGCCCGACACGACCTCGCCGTCGATGACCGAGTCGGCGAGGTAGCCGCCCGACGAGTACCCGCCGAAGCGCGGCATGAGCGTGAGGTTCCCCTGCACGTGCACGCGGCGCATCGGCGCCGCCTGCGACACGGCCCACCGCAGCTGGCCGGGGTCGGCCACGCCCTCGGGGAGCATGATGCCGCCCGGGTTCTCGGGCGTCGGGAAGCAGACGCCGTAGACGCCGGTGTCGCCCTCGACGGGTCGCTGGATCGGGTTGATCGACACGTTCGACAGCGAGCGCCAGAAGTTCGTGAGCGCGGTGTCGGCCTCGCCGCCGCCGTCCCACGGGCAGGAGGTGGCGGGCGGTCGGCCCTCGGCGTGGATCGCGCCGTTGATGACCACGTCGTCGGGCGACGCGCCGAGGCCCGAGACCTGCGTGTAGTAGCCGACCTGGCCGTTCACGATGTCGGGCGCGGTCGCCGGGTCGGCGGCACCCTCGGCGCTGCCGTAGACGCCCGGCTTGAACAGCACGGCGTGGCGGTTCTGACTGAACTCGGGCTCGTCGTCGATGGCGGCGAAGATCGCGTTGATCTCGTCGGTCGGCATCGACGGGTCGAGCACGACGACGTTCGGGCCGAAGTCGGGCTCGTCGGCGGCGACGGCCGGGGTCGCGGTGATGGCGGCTCCTCCGAGGGCGAGTGCGGCGATGGCGGCGCCGGCGCCGAGGCGACGGGCTGGTCGCGCCCCGTCGGCGGATCGGGCGGGCCGAGCCGCCCTGCTGGCCTCTGGACGGGCGGGCGGATGCTGCGCCCTGGTGCGGTGGGTCACGGGTTCTCCTTCGAACGTGGCCGGCCGGGGCGCATCACGCCGCCGGCCGGTGACCGGATCAGTGCGGATGGTGCACGCCCGACGCCGTCATCGGCGTGGTCGCGAGCGCCAGCTTAGCGAACGCTTACTTACATGTCAGTAACTTTCTTGCAGTCCATCGGATGCCGCGCACCGGCGCCCGTCCGGGCCGCACCCGCCCATCACGTACGCTCGTGTGATGCCCCACGACGTCGTGATCATCGGCGGCGGCCACAACGGCCTCACCGCCGCCGCCTACCTCGCCCGCGCCGGACGCTCCGTGCTCCTCCTCGAGCGCGACGACCACCTCGGCGGCGCGGCCGTCTCGGCGCAGGCGTTCGACGGCGTCGAGGCGCGACTCTCGCGCTACTCCTACCTCGTGAGCCTGCTCCCGCAGCGCATCATCGACGACCTCGGACTCGACATCCGGCTCGCCCGTCGCCGCTACTCCTCGTACACGCCCGACCCCGCCGACCCCGCGCGCGGCCTGCTCGTCGACCGCGAGGCCGACGCCGAGGCCTCCGCCGCCGCCTTCGCGCGGGTCGACGCCGAGGCCGACGCGGCCGCGTGGCACGCGTTCTACGGCGAGACCACGCGCCTCGCCGAGCGGCTCTTCCCGACCCTCACCGAGCCGCTGCTCACCCGCTCGGAGGCGCGCGAACTGGTCGGCGACGACCGCGTCTGGACCGACGTCGTCGAGCGTCCCCTCGGCGAGGTCATCGACGAGCGCTTCGCGAGCGACCTCGTGCGCGGCGTGGTCGCGACCGACGGCCTCATCGGCACGTTCACCGACCTCGACGATCCGGCGCTCGACGCGAACCGCTGCTTCCTCTACCACGTGATCGGCGGCGGCACCGGCGACTGGGACGTGCCGATCGGCGGCATGGGCGCCGTGAGCGGCGAGCTCGAGCGCGCCGCGCGCGAGGCGGGCGCCGAGCTGCTCGTCGACGCCGAGGTCGTCGCCGTCGAGCCCGGCGGCCGCGTCCGCTACACGCGCGGCGGCGAGGACCACGTCGTCGAGGCCGGCACCGTGCTCGCGAACGTCGCGCCCGTCGTGCTCGATCGCCTGCTCTCGGCCGGGGCGACGGCGTTCCCTGAGCCTGCCGACGGGGCCACGGCGCCCTCGGCTGCGCAATCGGTCGCGCCGCGCGACGAGCGCCCGTTCTCGCACGACGGACCCGTCGCCGTGCCGCCCGTGGTGCGCGAGCGCCTGCGCCGGCTCGCCGAGCCCGAGGGCGCCCAGGTCAAGGTGAACCTCCTGCTCACGCGCCTCCCCCGCCTGCGCGACACCGAGGTCGCGCCCGAGGCGGCGTTCGCCGGCACGTTCCACATCAACGAGCTGCAGACCCAGCTCGACACCGCGTTCGCGACGGCCGCGCGCGGCGCCATCCCCTCGCCGCTCCCCTGCGAGATCTACTGCCACACCCTCAGCGACCCGACGATCCTCGACCCCGAGCTCGCCGCGTCGGGCGCGCACACGCTCACGGTCTTCGGACTGCACGTGCCGCACCGCCTCGTCGAGCGCTTCGGCAACGACGAGCTGCGCGCCCGCCTGCAGGAGGCCGTGCTCGCCTCGCTCGACTCGGTGCTCGCCGAGCCCATCGCCGACGTGCTCGCGACGGATGCCGCGGGCCGCCCCTGCATCGAGGTGAAGACCACCCTCGACCTCGAGCACGCCCTGCGCATGCCGGGCGGCAACATCTTCCACGGGCCGCTCTCCTGGCCGTGGGCCGAGGACGACGCGCCGCTCGCGACCGCCGCCGAGCGCTGGGGCGTGGCGACGCAGCATCCCCGGATCCTGCTGTGCGGCTCGGGCGCCGTGCGCGGCGGCGCCGTGAGCGGGATCGGCGGCCACAATGCGGCGATGGCGGTGCTGGAGGAGGCGGCGGACTGTCGCCGGCCCGCCACCGCCCTCGACCGGCGGGCCTCGGAGCCCCGACGGAATCGCTACGGGTAATGTCGATTCCGCCTCACATGAGGCGGAACTGAAACGGGCGCTGGAGATCCTCGACACGACGACGCGAACGGGCTCGCGGCGGCGGCATCCGTCAGCTGCGGGTCCGCGGCGGCTTCCGCGCCTTGGGCGCCTTGGGCGGCAGCGCCGCGACGTCCTCGAACGCCCGCGCGACCTGCGCGGCGATGCGGTCGGGCTCGTCGTCCCACGCGACCGGCACGGCGACGTAGCCGCCCATGGGCCGCTCGTCGGGCCCGAACGGCCCGGTGCCGTCGATCGCATCGAGCTCTGCCCGCGCCGACTCGTCGAGCACGCGCACGCCGATGCGATCGCCGAAGAGCCCGGCGAACATGTTGCCGTTCACGAACGCGCCGAGGTTGCCGAACATGGGCTTGACGACGACCCGCGGGTCGTCGGGCACCGCCGACGTGAAGCGCGCCTTCGCGGCATCCGAGGCCTTCGGCACCTGCATGCCATCACCTCCCCGGATCGGAACCGGATCAGGACCGGATTAGAAGACGAACAGCTGCCCCAGCACGAGCACGGCGATCACGAACAGCGCGACGACCGCGCCGAAGATCGCGAGCGAACGGCCCGAGAGTCGCGCGACCGCGTAGCCGACGAGGAACGGCAGCACGAAGAGGAAGATCGTCACTATCCACCAGAACGCCTGGTACCCGCCCTGCGTCGCCTCGGAGAGCCGGCCGCCGAACAGCTGCTGCGTGCGCGGGTTCGTCGCGAACGCGAACGCCGCCGACAACGGCACCGCGATGAGCGCGAACGTGAAGAGCCCCGCGAGCGCCCCCCAGAGGCCGGACTTGCCCTCGGTGACGTTCATCGTCTCCTCGTGCACCTGCCCGCCGGACGGATGATTCGGCTTGCGCTTCGCGCCCCCACTCGATCCCATGGCGCCAACTCTAGTGGTTTGGCGTTGACCGGGTTTAGCCTGATTCCACGACGAGCGGGGGGAGAAGATGACCGCGAAAGCGACCGGCCACTACACGCTGAAGCCCGACGGGCTCTACCTGCAGTACGACCGCCTGTTCCATTCCCCGATCGAGGAGGTCTGGTTCAGCCTGACGAACCCGACGGCCATGCAGGCGTGGATCGGCACCTACACCGGACGCCCTGAGACCGGCGCCGTGCGGTTCCGGATGACGTTCGAGGGCGAGGGCTCCGAGTGGATGAACGTGGGCATCCTCGAGTGCGATCCACCCCATCGCTTCCTCGCCCACTCGGGTGAGGGCGCGACGGCGATGCGCGTGTTCGCCCACCTGCGCGAGGCCGGGGGCATGACGACGCTCACGTTCGGCCAGCGACTCTCGAACCCGGCGGATGCCGCGACGATGGGCCCCGGCTGGGACTACTACCTCGACCGCCTCGCCGCCGTGCGGCTCAGCCGTCCGCTCCCCGAGTGGGAGGCCTACTACCCCGCGCTCGCCGACCACTACAAGGAGCTGCACGTCCCCGAGGGCGCCCGCAACTGACGACACCGCCCGGCCGGCCCACGTCGGCGCGGGCCCGTGGAGCGCGGCCGCCACGGCGCCGGCCCGCTCCGGCGCGCTTCCCCGGTGCGAGGCATCCTCAGCCCTAGGCTGGCGCCCGTGAAGAGCATCGAGCGGCGCGCCCGCGAGCACGCCACGGGCGCTGCCGGCGGCCCCGACGGCGGGCGCGGGCGGGGCAGGAACTTCATGTCGGAACGGCCCCTCGTCTGGTCGTTCATCGCGACCCTCGGCGTACTCCTGGGCCTCGCGCTCGCGTGGACCCTGCTCAGCCTCTCGGGCGTGCTCTTCTCCGTGTTCGCCGCGATGTTCATCACGCTCGGGCTCGATCCACTCGTGCGGTGGTTCCAGCGCCGCGGCATGAAGCGCGGCGTCGCGATCCTGACGGTGATCATCCTGTTCATCCTCGTGATCGCGGGCCTGCTCTGGATCGTGCTCCCGCTCGTGATCACCCAGGCGGTCAGCCTCATCGAGGCGCTGCCGCAGATGTACGCCAACCTGCAGCAGCAGCAGTGGTTCATCGACGCGTCCTCGGGCTCGGGCGGCGTCCTCACGACGATCTACAACTGGGTGGTCGGGGTCATCAGCGATCCCAACACCTGGGCGACCATCGGCGGCGGCGCGCTCAACGTCGGCCTCGCGATCGTCGGCGGGATCTCGTCCGCGTTCTTCATCTTCATCCTGACGATCTACTTCATCGCGACCCTCGACTCCTCGAAGGCCGCGATCTACACGCTCATCTCCGCATCGCACCGTGCGCGGGTCGTCGACTACGCCGAGCGGATCATGCAGAACGTGGGCCGCTACCTCAGCGGCATGGTCATCCTCGCGTTCTTCAACGCGACGTTCAGCTTCATCATCCTGCTCATCGCGCAGGTCCCGTTCGCGCTCGTGATCGCGGTCTCGGCGTTCTTCATCACGCTGATCCCGCTCATCGGAACCGTGCTCACCACCATCGTGATGACGGTGCTCGCGCTCTTCGTGTCGCCACTGTCGGGCATCATCGTGCTGGGCGCGATGCTCGTCTACATGCAGGTGGAGGCGTACATCCTCACGCCGCGCGTCATGTCGAAGGCCGTGCAGGTGCCCGGGTCGATCGTGCTCATCGCGGCCCTCGCGGGCGGCACGCTCGCGGGCCTCCCGGGCGCGCTCGTCGCGATCCCGGTGGCGGCCGGCATCCTCCTCATCATCAAGGAGGTCGTGGTGCCGGCGAAGGCGCGCTCCTAGCACCGGTGGTCGAGTAGCGCGAAGCGCATGTCGAGACCCGCGCCTGCGTCTCGATACGCGTCGCCTGCGGCGGCGCTCCTCGACGACCGGGGGTCAGTGCCAGACCGACGGCGCCTCGGCGCGCGTGGCCGGCAGCGCGACAGCCTCGCCCCAGCGCTCGATCCACTCGGGGATCCGCTCGCCCTCGAGGGCGCCGAACTCGGCGATGAGCTCCGAGACGGGCACGGTGCCGCCCGACTTCCGCAGGAAGCGTGCGCGGATGAAGCCCTGCGCGTACACCTCGGGGGCGCCGTCGGGGCCGGGGCGCACGAAGCGCTGCTCGACGTAGACCGCCTTGTCGTCGTAGCCGACGAGCTTCGACTCGATCGTGAACCGCTGCCAGAGGCTCAGCGACTTGCGGAAGGTGATGGTCTCGCTCGCGACGACCGGGTACCAGCCCTTGTCGCGGAACGCCCGCCACACCCCGTTGCGCACGAGCATGTCGAACCGCGCGACATCCATGATCGAGAAGTACACGCCGTTGTTCATGTGCCGATTGATGTCGAGGTCGGTCGGCAGGGTGATGAAGTTCGTGCGCGCGACGTCGTAGTGGCCGAGGTCGGGCTTGCGTCGCGCGAGGAAGAGCACGTGCAGCAGCGTGCGGAACAACATGTGCATGGTCCACGACTGTAGGCGCGATCCATGGTCGATCCTCCATCGTTGGGGGGTCGCCACAGGTCGGCAGCGGATGCCGCGCGCCCGCGTTGTGCGATGCGTGAAGCCGTCGAGTCAGCCGTCGCGCTCGACGCGGTAGCGCAGGTGCATCGCGAGCGCGCCCTGCTCGGCGCCGAGCGGCTCGAGCTCGATGCGGCGTCCGGTCGCGTCGGGGAACAGCCGCGTACCCCCGCCGAGCAGGATCGGCACGAGGTGCAGTCGCACCTCGTCGACGAGGCCTGCGGTGAGCGACTGGCGCGCGACATCCGCCCCGCCCATGATGCAGACGGATGCCGCGTGCGCTGCCGCCTTGGCACGGTCGACCGCCTCGCCCACGCCGCCGGTGACGAACTCGAAGCGCGAGCCGCCGCGCTCGATCGGCTCGCGCTCGCGGCTCGTGACCACGAAGACCGGACGGCCCTCGAAGGCCTCGTCGTCGCCCCACGGCACCTCGCCGACGTCGAACGTGCGCCGGCCGATGACGAACGCGCCAGTGGTGTCGAACATGCGGGCGGCCACGCTGAGGTCGATCTCGTCGGGCGACGCGTCGGCGGCGCCCTCGGGGCCGAGACCGGCGTCGCCCGGCCCGTCGCCGCCGCGCAGCCAGTCGTGCACGCGCTCACCGCCGATGCCGAGCGGATGCTCGATGCTCACGCCCGGTGCGGCCGTGAAGCCGTCGAGCGTCATCGTCATCTCGAGGAAGACGTGCGACATCCGCTCAGCCCTTGACGGGGACGTGCCGTTCGTCGGGGCCGTTGTAGACCGACAGCGGGCGGATCAGCGCGTTCGCGGCGAGCTGCTCCATGATGTGCGCGGTCCATCCGGTGACGCGGCTCGCCACGAAGAGCGGCGTGAACGTCGCGGTGTCCCAGCCCATGAGGTGGTAGGTCGGGCCGGCCGGGTAGTCGAGGTTGGGCTTGATGTTCTTGCGCTCGGCCATGGCGTCCTCGAGGGCGACGTAGAGCTCGAGCAGGTCGGGCCGATCGTAGTACTCCACCATGCGCTCGAGCGAGTCGCGCATCGTCGGCACGCGGGAGTCGCCGTGCTTGTAGACGCGGTGGCCGAAGCCCATGATCTTGCGCTTCTCGGCGAGCGCGGTGTCGAGCCAGGCGACCGCGCGCTCGGCGCCGCCGTCGCCCGGGCCGATCTCCTCGAACGCGTGCATGACGGCCTCGTTGGCGCCGCCGTGCAGCGGGCCCTTGAGCGCGCCGATCGCGCCCGTGACCGACGAGTACAGGTCGGACAGCGTCGACGCGATGACGCGGGCCGTGAAGGTGGACGCGTTGAACGAGTGCTCCGCGTACAGGATCATCGACACGTCGAAGGCGTTCACGACGGGCAGCTCCTGCACCTCGCCGAACGCCTGCCACAGGAAGTTCGCCGAGTAGCCGAGGTCGTCGCGCGGCTCGACGAACTCGAGCTCGCGGCGACGGCGCTGGTCGTAGGTCACGATCGAGGGCAGCTTCGCGAACAGGCGGATCGCCTTGTCGAGGTTCGCCTCGGGCGAGTCGTCGGGCGTCATCGGGTCGCTGGCGCCGATCACGCTCACCGCGGTGCGCAGCACGTCCATCGGGTGCGCGGTCACCGGGATCTCGTCGACGATGCGCTTGGTCACGTGGTCGAGGCCGCGCAGCGAGCGCTCGCGCTCCTCGAACGCGGCGAGCTGGTCGTCGTCGGGCAGCTCACCGTACCAGAGCAGGTAGGCGACCTCCTCGAAGGTGGCGGATGCCGCGAGCTCCTGCACCGGGTAGCCGCGGTAGAGCAGCGAGTTGGTCTCGGGATTGACCTTCGAGATCGCGGTGTAGTCGACGGGGACTCCCGCCAGGCCCTTGTAGATGACCGGCTGCTGCGGTTGCGCGGCCTGCGTCTGGACGTCGCTCATCGTGCTCCTCATGGGATCTGCGGTTCCGCCCCAGCGCGTCCGCCACCCCAGCCTACGGCGCGTCACGGGAAGACGGGCACCGCGGAGTCGGGGCGCGCCGCCTCCCACCACGACGTGAGCGCGAGCACCTGGCGGTCGGCGAACCGCGGGCCCGCGACCTGCAGGGCGATCGCCCGACCGTCGGGGGCGAACCCCGCGTTGATGCTCGACGCGGGCTGGCCCGACATGTTGTAGGGGACGGTGAACCCGATGTGCGCCATCCCGCGGTCGTCGTGTCCCCAGGGCATCGGCCAGTCGGCGGGGAACGCGAGCATCGGCGCGACGGGCGAGAGCACCGCGTCGAACGGCGCCGTCGCGAGCACCGTGCGCCGGCGCAGCTCGCCGATCGCCTCGTACGCCTCGAGCGCTCGCGTGCCGCTCACGTCGGCCCCCTTCGCCACCCACTCGGCGATGTACGGGAGCACGAGCGCCCGCCTCGCGGCCCCGAGCTCGGCGTACGTGCGCCAGAACCGCACCCGCCAGAACGTGTCGACGTCGTCGAGCACGCCGTCGTCGATGAAGGCGGGCAACTCGACGACCTCGGCGCCCGCGTCGGCGAAGCGGTCGGCGGCCGCCACGACGGCGGATCGGATCGCCGGGTCGACGGGCATCCCCGCGCCGGCGTCGAGGTGCAGCGCGACGCGCAGGCCCGCGGGGTCGATCGCGAGGTCGTCCCAGGCGATGTCGGCGGGCGGCAGCGAGGTGTAGTCGCGCACGTCGGGCCGCGACACGACCGCCATCCCGGCGGCGAGGTCGGCGACCGTGCGAGCGATGGGCCCCGCGGCGCGGCCGAGGTACGGCGTGTCGATCGGGATGCGCCCGGCGCTCGGCTTCAGCGCGGCGAGCCCGAGCCACGCCGCCGGGAACCGCACCGACCCGCCGATGTCGGTGCCGAGGTTCACGACGCCGAACCCGGCCGCCGCGGCCGCGCCGGCGCCGCTCGACGAGCCGCCGACGGTGAGGTCGAGGTCGAGCGGGCTCCGCGTGACGCCGTGCAGGCTCGAGACGCCCGACGAGAGCATCCCCCAGTCGGGCATCGTGGTGGATCCGACGATCACGGCGCCGCCCTCGAGCAGTCGCGCGACGATCGGTGAGTCCGCCTCGGGCACCACCGGGTTCGAGCCGGCCGTGCCGCCGCGGGCCGCCACGCCCGACCGGTGCATGTTCTCCTTCACCGTGACCGGCACGCCGTCGAGCGGCCCGAGCGCCTCGCCCCGGCGCCACCGGTCGGCACTCGCTCGAGCGGCTGCCCGCACGGATGCCGCGTCGAAGTCGGCGAACGCGTGCACCTCGTGCTCGCGCGCGGCGACGCGGGCGAGCACCTCCTCGGCGACCTCGACCGGACTCGTCGAGCCCGACGCGTACGCCGCCGCGAGCGCGCCGGCCGTCTGCGGGAGCGGTGCGGCGCCGGTCATGTCGGGTTCAGCGGGCGACGTCGAAGTTGAAGATCGAGGTGTCGAACCGGTTGTAGCCCTCGTAGTCGATGAGCTCGTAGAGGTCGGCTCGGTGCTGCATCTCGTCGAGCTTCGCGTCGAGCGATCCGGTGGCGTGGAGCTCGTCGAGCGCGCGCACGGCGGCGCCCATCGCGAGCCGCAGCAGCGATACCGGCCAGATCACGATGTTCATGCCGATGTCGGCGAGCTGCTGCACGGTGAAGAGGTCGCTCTTGCCGAACTCGGTCATGTTGGCGAGCAGCGGCACGTCGACGGCGGCGCGGATCGCGGCGAACTCGTCGAGCGAGGCCATCGCCTCGGGGAAGATCGCGTCGGCGCCCGCGTCGGCGAGCCGCTTCGCGCGGTCGACCGCGGCCTGCAGCCCGTCGACGGCGCGCACGTCGGTGCGCGCCATGATGAGGAAGTTCGGGTCGCGGCGAGCATCGACCGCGGCGCGGATGCGCTGCAGCGCGGTGTGCTCGTCGACGACCTGCTTGCCGTCGAGGTGCCCGCAGCGCTTCGGGTTGACCTGGTCCTCGATGTGCAGGCCGGCGAGCCCGGCGTCCTCCATCTCCTGCACGGTGCGGGCGACGTTCATGGGTTCGCCGAAGCCCGTGTCGGCGTCGACGATGGCGGGCAGCTCGGTCATGCGCGTGATCTGCTTCGCGCGCCCGGCGACCTCGGTGAGCGTCGTGAGGCCGATGTCGGGCAGGCCGAGGTCGGCCGACAGCACGGCACCCGAGATGTAGACGCCCTCGAAGCCCTTCTGCTCGATGAGCCGGGCCGACAGCGGGTTGAACGCGCCGGGGAAGCGCATGATCCGACCCGTGTCGAGCCGCTCTCGGAAGAGGCGGCGCTTCTCGGCAGGGGACTTCTGGGCGTAGAGCATGGTTGGGCCTCCTCCGCTCCACCCTAATCGCGTGCGAACGACGCTCGGCCGTGCTCGGTAGGGTTCGCTCATGAGGCCTCCGGTGACGGTGCGGCGCGCGCGCCCCGAGGACGCGTCGGAGATGGCGCGCGTGATCGTGCGTTCGTGGCGTGAGACCTATCGCGGAGTCGTGCCCGATGACGTGCTCGACGACCCCGGATTCCACGCGGCTCGCGAGCGGTTCTGGACCGCGGCGCTCACCGACGAGCAGTACCGCCGGAACCGGATCGCGGTGGCCGAGCGCGGCGGCGAGGTGATCGGCGTCGCCATGTCGGGCCCCGTCGACGACCCCTCGCTCGAGTGGGATCACCACCTCTACGTGCTCTACGTCGTGGCGGCGGAGCACGGGTCGGGCGCGGGACTCGCGCTGCTCGACGCCGTCGTGCGCCCCGACGAGGACGTCGCGCTCTGGGTGGCCGATCCGAACCCGCGGGCACAGGCGTTCTACCGCAGGCACGGGTTCGTCGCAGACGGCGTCGCGCAGGTCGACGAGAACGGCGTCCGCGACATCCGGATGCTGCGGCTCAGCGCGGACCGTAGGCGCGCATGATCGCCCAGTCGAACGCCCGGTCGGTGAAGAGCCAGCGCATCGCGAGGAGCGCCTTCGCACCGAACGGCACCGCGTAGCGGATGCGTGGTCGAGCCTCGGTCGCGGCCTTCGCGATCGCCAGCGCGACCACCCGCGGTGAGGCGCCGACGCTCGGACGGTCGGCGAGCTCGTACACCTCGGCGAGCCGCTTCGCCTGTCGCGAGTAGGCGGTGCCGCCCGACCGGGCGACCGCGCTGTCGGCCGCGATCCCGCCCCACTCGGTGCGGATCGTGCCCGGCTCGATGACCACGACGTGGATGCCGAACGGCCGCAGCTCGAGCCGGAGCGAATCGCTCAGCCCTTCGACGGCGAACTTCGTGGCGTGGTACCAGGCGCCGAGCGGCTCGTAGAACTTCCCGCCGATCGAGGAGACGTTGATGATCCTGCCGCTCCGCTGCGCCCGCATGCTCGGGAGCACGAGCTGGGTGAGCCGCGCCAGGCCGAACACGTTCACCTCGAACTGCCGGCGGGCCTCCTCGATCGGCACGTCCTCCAGCGCCCCGTACGACCCGTACCCGGCATTGTTCACGAGCACGTCGATGCGACCCTGCTCGCGGAGGATCCGCTCGACGCCCGAGGTCATCGACGCGTCATCCGTCACGTCGATCTCGAACACGTGCACGCCGTGCGCGGTCAGGCGGGCCATGCGGTCGACCCGGCGGGCTGCGCCGTAGACGGTGAAGCCGCGCCGGGCGAGCTCGAGCGCCGTCGCCTCGCCGATGCCCGAGGATGCCCCGGTGATCAGCGCGACGCGCTTCTCGGTCATGGCTAGAACAGGCCGGTCGGGATGTCGACGCCGACGAGGGCGCCGGGTGCCGCGGTGAAGGTGAGGCCGCCGAGCTCGTCGGGACCCAGCTCGGGCAGGCGCTGCGCGAGGTCGAGGAAGCGTTCGATCTCGGCCTCCTCGAGCACCCACTCCGCGAGCGTGCGGAACTTCTGCACGTACTGCTCGCGAGCGAACGGGCGGGCGCCGAGCGGATGCGCGTCGGCCACGGCGATCTCGTCGACGATCTCGCCGCCGTCGGAGAGCGTGATGACGACCTTGCCGCCGAACGCCTTCTCCTCGATGTCGTTCGAGTGGTAGCGGCGCGTCCACTCGGGGTCCTCGACGGTCGACACCTTCTTCCACAGGTCGACGGTGTCGGCCCGGTGCGCCCGCTCGGGCGTGTAGGAATCGTGGTGGTGCCAGGTGCCGTCCTGCAGGGCGACCGCGAAGATGTACGGGATCGAATGGTCGAGCGTCTCACGCGAGGCGTCGGGATCGTACTTCTGCGGGTCGTTCGCGCCCGAGCCGATCACGTAGTGGGTGTGGTGCGACGTGTGCAGGGTGATCGACTCGATGCGGTCGGGATCGTCGAGGATGAGCGGGTACTCCTCGTGCAGCTTGCGCGCGAGGTCGATCCACGCCTGTGCCTGGTACTCGGCCGAGTGCTCCTTCGTGTAGGAGTCGAGGATCGCGCGCTTGGCCTCGCCGGCCTCGGGCAGCGGCACGTCGTAGGTCGCCTCGGGGCCGCCGAGGAGCCAGGCGATCACGCCGTCCTCGCCCTCGTAGATCGGCACGGGGCTCGTCTCGCCGCGCATCGCGCGGTCGACCGCCTCGACGGCCATCTTGCCCGCGAAGGCCGGGGCGTGCGCCTTCCACGTGGAGATCTCGCCCTTGCGCGACTGGCGCGTGGCGGTCGTGGTGTGCAGCGCCTGGCCGATGGCCTGGAAGATCGTCTCCTGGTCGAGGCCGAGGAGCGTGCCGATGCCGGCCGCAGCCGACGGCCCGAGGTGCGCCACGTGGTCGATCTTGTGCTTGTGCAGCGAGATGGCCTTCACGAGGTCGATCTGCACCTCGTAGCCGGTGGCGATGCCGCGCACGATGTCGCGGCCCGTGAGACCGCGACCGGCGGCGAGGTGCTGCGCGACGGCGACGATCGGCGGGATGTTGTCGCCGGGGTGCGAGTAGTCCGCGGCGAGGAACGTGTCGTGGTAGTCGAGCTCGCGCACGGCGACGCCGTTCGCCCAGGCGGCCCACTCGGGTGACGTGCGCCGCGCGGCATCCGCCCCGAAGACCGTGGCGCCGTCGCCGCCGATCGAGACCGGGTGCGCGAGCGCCTGGCTGCGGGCGGAGACGACCGGCTTTCGGGCGAGCGAGGCGGCCGCGACGGCCGCGTTGTCGATCACCCGGTTGACGACCATGTCGACGACCTCGTCGTCGAGCTCGACGGGATCGGTGGCGACCGCGGCGAGCTGCCAGGCGAGCTGGCCCTCCCGGGCGAGGTGCTCGTCACTCCGGTGGGTACGCAGGTGGTGGCTCTTCACGCCCCCAACCGTATCCCGCCTCACCGGTCGTCGAGTAGCGAGCCGCGCAGCGGCACGCGTATCGAGACGCGGCATGAGGTCTCGATACGCGTCCGGCTCCGCCGGGCGCTACTCGACCACCGGGGACGTCGGGCGCTACTCGACCACCGGCGTCGGGTCGGGCCACACGCCCTCGTGCACCTGCGCCGTGATGACGTCGTCCGCGAGCTGCGGGTCGACGTCCTCGAGCGTCGACGGGCTCCACCTGGGCGAGCGGTCCTTGTCGATCACCTGGGCGCGGATGCCCTCGCGCAGGTCGTGCTGCTCGATGAACCACGACACGAGCCGGAACTCCTGCTCGAGCGCGTCCTCGAGCCTCGGCAGCGTGCGCGCGCGCCGCACCGACTCCAGCGTGACCGTGAGCGCCGTCGGCGACAGGGTCTCGAGCTCGTCGGCGGCCGCTCCGGCGTAGGCGGATGCCGCGGGGTCGAGCGGATGCTCCGGGAATGCGCTCGACGCGGCATCCGCGGTGCCCTCGGCGAACGCCCGCAGTCGCGTGATGATCTCGCGCACCGTGGGCGCGGAGTAGCAGGCGTCGACCCAGTCGCGCGCGAGCGCGAGCGCCGACGGGCCGGGGGTCTCGTCGAAGAGCATCACGATCTCGGCGGGAGTGCCGGGGTCGGCGCGCTCGGCGAGCGCCTGCAGCAGGTGCGGCAGCCGCTCCGACGGCACGAACGCGTCGGCGAAGCCGGCGTGCAGCGCGTCGGCGGCGTCCATCGTGCGGGAGTTGAGCGCGAGGTGCACGCCGAGCTCGCCGGGCGCCCTGGCGAGCAGCCACGAGCCGCCCACGTCGGGCGTGAAGCCGATGCGCGTCTCGGGCATCGCCACGCGCGAGCGCTCGGTGACGACGCGGATCGCCGCGTGGCCCGCGAGGCCGATGCCGCCGCCCATGGTGATGCCGTCCATGATCGCCACGACGGGCTTCGGATAGCGCGCGATGAGGGCGTCGAGGCGGTACTCCGCGCGGAAGAAGTCGCGTGCCTCGCCGGCGTTGCCGTCGACGGCGTAGCCGTAGAGCTCGCGGATGTCGCCGCCGGCGGAGAAGCCGCGCTCCCCGGCGCCGTCGAGCACCACGAGGCCGACCTCGGAGTCGTCGGTCCACGACTCGAACACGTCGGTGAGCTCGCGGATCATCTCGTAGCTCAGGGCGTTGAGCGCCTGGGGACGGTCGAGGGTGACGTGTCCGACCCCGTCGTCCACCGTCACCGAGATCTGGTCGCTCACGGTGCCACCGTAGCCGCATCCCTGCCGGTCGCGTAGCCTCCAGTTCAGGAGGAGTCATGATCGAATCCGCGTTCCCGATCCTCGAGGTCTCCGACGTCCGGGCGGCGCTCGCGTTCTACCGCGACGCGTTCGGCGGCGTCGTCACGTACGAGTTCCCCGGCGAGGACGGCGGGCCCGTCTACGTCTCGCTGGCGGTCGGGTCGTCGTCGCTCGGCATCGGACTCGCCGAGGAGCCGCCCGCACCCGGCAACATGCTGCTCTGGTTCTACGTCGACGACGTCGACCGGATGACGCGCGAGCTCGAGGCGGCCGGAGCATCCGTCGTCGAGGAGCCGCTCGACCAGCCGTGGGGCGAGCGCACCTCGCTCGTGACCGACCCGTTCGGCACGCGCGTCCGGCTGGGTGCGGCGATCGCGCCGCCGCCCGAAGAGGAGTAGGCGGGGCCGGCGGCGCGTCAGTCGTCCGAGTCCGGCACCAGCCGCACGCCGCCGACGTCGGTGCGCAGGCGGAAGCCGAGGCGCTCGTACAGGGTGATGGCTGCGGTGTTCGACGCGTAGGCGTGCAGGAACGGGACCTCGCCGCGTGCGAGGACCCGCTCGGCGACCGCCGTCGAGAGCATCGCCGCGTAGCCGTGTCCGCGATGGTCGGGGTGCGTGCAGACGCCGCTCACCTCGGTGAACCCCTCGGGCTTCATGCGCTCGCCGGCCATGGCGACCAGCCGGCCGTCGATCCTCACCCCGAGGAATCCGCCGAGCTCATGCGTGCGCGGCCCGAACGGGCCGGGCTCGGTGAGTCTCGCGAGCGCGAGCATCTCGGGGGCGTCGGCGACACCGAGCGGCAGGAGGTCGACGGATGCCGCGACCGGCGCCAGGCGGTCGAGCACGAGCTGCACGCCCGGGGCGTCGATCGTCGTGCGCGTACCGGTCGGGCGCGGGATGTCGCCGCGCTGCAGCAGTACGACCGGCCCGTGCGCGTCGACCAGCCCCGACAGCGCGTCCAGGTGCGGCGCGTCGTCGTCCCCGATCGCGGCGAACGGGCCGACCTCGGGGTCGAAGCGGCGGGCGAGCGCGTCGCCCACCGAGAACCCGGCCTGCCGTGTGGTGAGCGCGCTCCAGATCGGGCGGTCGAGCGGATGCCGCGTCACTGGGTCGCCTGCCCCGCGAGCCGCGCCGCGCGGCGGTCGATCGGCTCGACGTCGAGCCGCGCTTCGAGTTCGGCGAGTTGCGCGAGCAGCGGCCCCTCGAGCCCGGCGCACGCCTCGGCGACCGCCGCCTCGACGTGCGGCCACACCGCCGCGCGGGCGCGGGACACCACCGCTTCGCCCCGCTCGGTGAGGCGCACCGACCGGCGCCGGCGGTCGGACGCCTCGCTCGCCACGGCCACGAGTCCGTCGTGGGCGAGCCGCGTGACGCTGCGGGTCACCGCGGGCTGGCTCACGCCGACGGCGTCGGCGAGCTCCCCCACGGTCAGGCCGCCGGGACGGTCGAGCGCGGCGAGCAACGGGAACGCGCTCGCGGGCACGGCCAGGCCGTCGGCGGCGATGAACCGGGTCGTGTCGCCCTGCAGGCGCTCGCCGATGCGCTTGAGCCGCGTGCCGAGCGCGAGGTGCCCCAGCTGCTCCACGACGTCGTCGACCATGTCCCGCCTCTCCTCCTCAGGGGGGTCGTATAACGTGTTATATAACACGTTATCTCCTTCAGCGGCGGTACGCCACTCTTGAAGGGGCGCGGATGTGGGACCGTGGAGGAGTCCGCTCTCGGAACGCAGGGAGGCGCCATGGACGTCGCGATCCCGCTCACGATGCTCGCGAGCCTCGTGCTCGTCGGCCTGGTCGCCGGGATCCTCCTCGGCACGCAACTGGGCCAGGTCCGGGTGCAGCGACGGCTCGCCGCCCGGGACTTCACCCTCATGAAGCACGAGTTCGAGCTCGCGCTCGGTCGGGTGATGCCCGTCCTCGTCATCGCGGCGGGCGCATCCACCGTGCCGCCGGTCGTGCTGTCGGCCTCGACCGGCCCGGTCCGATTCGCCGCCGCACTCGCGGGCCTGCTCCTCTGGGCGGGCGTGATCGTCGTGACACTCGTGTTCAACGCGCCGGTGAACGCCCGCGCGGCCCGATGGGACCCTGCGTCTCCGCCGCCGGACTGGGAGGAGCTCCGCGACCGGTGGCACCTCGGGCAGGCGATCCGGACGCCCCTCGCCGTCGCGGCGTTCGCCGCCGTCGCCATCGCGGCGGTCGTTCCCGGCACCGCCGCCTGAGACCTGCGCGGAACGCGCCCGTGACCGGGCCGTTCGGTGTGCGTGCGCCCATCCCGCGGTGAGGCGCTGTGGATGCGCGGGCGCGGGCGTAGCATGCTCGGGTGGTCCCCCTCGAGAACCTGGGTGCGTTCGTCCTCGCGTCGATCGTGCTCATCGTCATCCCCGGTCCGAGCGTGCTGTTCGTGATCGGGCGCTCGCTGGCACTCGGGCGCCTCGGCGGCCTGCTCAGCGTGCTCGGCAACGCCCTCGGCATGCTGCCCCTCGTGGCGGCCGTCGCCCTCGGCGTGGGCGCCATCGTGGCGCAGTCGGTCGTGATCTTCACGATCATCAAGTTCGCCGGCGCGCTCTACCTCGTCTACCTCGGCATCCAGGCGATCCGGCATCGAGCGGATGCCGCGGCCGCCGTGAACGGCGAGGTCCCGACCCGCTCGCACTGGCGCCAGCTCGGCGAGGGCTTCGTCGTGGGCATGACCAACCCGAAGACCATCGCCTTCTTCGTCGCGGTGCTGCCGCAGTTCGTGGACTTCCACGCGGGGTCGATCCCGCTCCAGCTGTTCGAGCTCGGCGTCGTGTTCGTCGTGCTCGCCCTGCTGTGCGACTCGATCTGGGCGATCGCGGCGAGCGCCGCGCGCGACTGGTTCGCGCGGTCGCCGAAGCGCGCCGCGCACCTCGCCGCGACCGGCGGCGTCATGATGATCGGGCTGGGCGGCGTGCTCGCCCTCAGCGGGAACAAGCACTGAGCGGAACACGCACCGACCGACGACGGGCACTGAAGGACTGAACCACGGGAGGGAGTGGTCATGACCGACACCGAATCGCAGGCCCCCGCACTCGGCGAGAAGGCCGGGCAACTCGGCGAGAAGGCCGGGAGGAAGGCGAAGCGGACCTGGAAGGACCTCACGCCGCAGGAGC
>CBFGWW010000001.1:0-53050 GCA_965652625.1 uncultured Agromyces sp. | reverse complement strand
GCCGTGGTCGAAGGTGGCCTCGAGGGTCTTCTCGGGCATCGTGTTCACCACGCCCTCGGCGACCAGCTCGACCACGTACAGGGTGTCGGGGAGCGCCGGGTCCTTCACCCCGGTCGACGCCCACAGCGGCCGCTGCCGGTTCGCACCGGCGGCCAGCAGGGCGGCGGCGCGATCGCCGGCGAACACCTCTTCGTAGAGCTCGTAGGCGAGCTGTGCGTTGGCGACGCCGGCCTTGCTCTTCAGCGCGAGCGCTTCGTCGGTGCCGATCGCGGCCAGGCGCTTGTCGATCTCGGTGTCGACCCGGGAGACGAAGAACGACGCGACCGAGTGGATCGTGGAGAGGTCGATCCCGGCGGCCTTGGCCTGCTCGAGTCCAGCGAGGTACGCGTCGATGACCGCGCGGTACCGGTCGAGGCTGAAGATCAGGGTGACGTTCACGCTGATGCCCGCGCCGATCGCCGCGGTGATCGCATCCAGCCCTTCGACGGTCGCCGGGATCTTGATCATCACGTTCGGCCGGTCGACCTTCTCCCACAGGGCGTGCGCCTGCTCGATGGTCGCCGTCGTGTCGTGCGCGAGGTCGGGAGCGACCTCGATCGACACCCGGCCGTCGTAGCCGCCCGTGGCGTCGTAGACGGGACGCAGGATGTCGGCAGCGTCGCGCACGTCGTCGGTCGTGGTCTCGAACACGGCCGTGTCGAGGTCCGCGCCGGACTCCGCGAGCGCGTGCAGCTGCTCGGTGTAGGCGTCGCCCTTCGAGAGCGCGCCCGCGAAGATCGTCGGGTTGGTGGTGACGCCCACGACGTTGCGGTCGGCGATCAGGCGCGCGAGGCCGCCCGACGTGATGCGCTCGCGCGAGAGGTCGTCGAGCCAGATGCTGACGCCGGCCTGCGAGAGGGCCTCGGTGGGGGACTGGGTGGACTGGGTCTGCGTGGCCATGTCGGTGATTCTCCTTCTCGCCCGTCAGGCGGCGAGCGTTTCCTTGGCGGCGGCGACGACGGCATCGGTGGTGATGCCGAACTCGCGGAACAGGGTCTTGTAGTCGGCGGAGGCGCCGAAGTGCTCGATCGACACGCTGCGGCCCCGGTCGCCGAGGTACGGTCGCCACGTGAGTGCGATGCCGGCCTCGACGGAGACACGGGCGGTGACCGACGACGGCAGCACGGACTCGCGGTACTCGGCGTCCTGCTGCTCGAACCACTCGAGGCTCGGCGCCGAGACGACCCGCGCCTGGATGCCCTCCTCGGCGAGGCGCTCGCGCGCCGCGACGGCGAGCTGCACCTCGGAGCCCGTGGCGATGAGGATCACGTCGGGCTCGCCCGACGCCGCATCGGCGAGCACGTAGGCCCCCTTGACGACGCCGTCGGCCGAGGCGAGCGTGTCGCCGGATGCCGTGCCCTCGCCGCGCTCGAACACGGGGATGTTCTGGCGGGTCAGCGCGAGGCCGACCGGGCCGCCGCGGCGCTTGAGGATCTCGAGCCAGGCGACCGCGACCTCGTTCGCGTCGGCGGGTCGCACGACGGTGAAGTTCGGGATGGCGCGGAGCGTCGCCAGCTGCTCGATCGGCTGGTGCGTCGGGCCGTCCTCGCCGAGCGCCACGGAGTCGTGCGTCCAGACGAAGATCGACGGGATGTTCATGAGCGCCGACAGGCGGACCGCCGGGCGCATGTAGTCGCTGAAGATGAGGAAGGTGCCGCCGAACGGACGCGTCGGCCCGTGCAGCACGATGCCGTTGACGATGGCGGCCATGGCGTGCTCGCGGATGCCGAAGTGGAGCACGCGGCCGTAGGGGTTGCCGGCGAACTCGTGCGTCGACCACTCGGTCGGGATGAACGAGGCCGCGTCGTTGATGGTCGTGAGGTTCGACTCCGCGAGGTCGGCCGATCCGCCCCAGAACTCGGGCAGCTCGGCAGCGAGGGCGTTGATGACCTTGCCGGATGCCGCGCGCGTCGACACTTCGCTGCCGCCCTCGAACGCCGGCAGCGCGGACTCGATGCCGTCGGGCAGCTCGCCCGCCTCGAGGCGGTCGAGGAGCGCCTTTCGCTCGGGGTTCGCCTCGGCCCACGCGTCGAACCCGACCTGCCATTCGGCGCGAGCGGTGGCGCCGCGCTCGAGGGCCTCGCGGGTGTGCTCGATCACGTCGTCGGCGACGACGAAGGTCTGCTCGGGGTCGAACCCGAGCACCTCCTTCGTGGCGGCGAGCTCGGCCGCGCCGAGTGCGGAGCCGTGGATCTTGCCGGTGTTCTGCTTGCCGGGGCTCGGCCAGCCGATGATGGTCTTCAGGATGATGATCGAGGGCTTCGAGGTCTCGCCCTTGGCCGCCTCGATCGCACGGTGCAGTTCGGCGACGTCCTCGACGTACTGGCCGGTCTTCTTCCAGTCGACGGTCTGCACGTGCCAGCCGTAGGCCTCGTAGCGCTTCGCCACGTCTTCGGTGAAGGCGATGTCGGTGTCGTCCTCGATGGAGATCTGGTTCGAGTCGTAGATCACCACGAGGTTGCCGAGCTGCTGGTGTCCGGCGAGCGAGGATGCCTCGCTCGTCACGCCCTCCTCCAGGTCGCCGTCGCTCGCGATCACGTAGACGAAGTGGTCGAACGGACTCGTGCCGGCCGCGGCGTCGGGGTCGAAGAGGCCGCGCTCGTAGCGGGACGCGTAGGCGAAGCCGACGGCGGAGGACAGGCCCTGGCCGAGCGGGCCGGTCGTGATCTCGACGCCGTCGGTGTGGCCGTACTCGGGGTGGCCCGGGGTCTTGGAGCCCCACGTGCGGAGCGCCTTCAGGTCGTCGAGCTCGAGGCCGTCGCCCGCGAGGTACAGCTGCACGTACTGCGTGAGCGAGCTGTGGCCCGCGGAGAGGATGAAGCGGTCGCGGCCGAGCCACCGGTGGTCGGCCGGGTCGCGACGCATGACCTTCTGGAAGAGGAGGTAGGCCGCGGGGGCCAGGCTCATCGCGGTGCCGGGGTGCCCGTTCCCGACCTTCTCGACGGCGTCGGCCGCGAGGACGCGCGCCGTGTCGACCGCGCGATCGTCGATGGGTTCCCACTGCAGAGTTGCCACGAGGTGATGTTCCTTCCGATCGTGACGGCGTCGGGAACCGACCGGCCCCGACCCGCCGAGGACGTTGCGGCGCGGTTCCGCCCGGGCGACGGATCCGACCGGCGGCGAGACGCCCTCTCGGTCGAACCCGCGAAGCCGGGCGCGCATTCCTCAGTATATGGATTCCGGGCCCAGTGTGACGGGCTGTGACTCACACGCGACTCCGCGTGATGTGAGGGGGAAAGCGCATTCCCCGCACCCTCGCGCGGGCATGTCCTAGAATCGATGGAGGCCGCGCGGGGAGTGGTCGAGACACCCGCGCCCAGAAGAGGAACGATGCAGGCAGCAGCCGTACACACACGCGAGTCGCGTCCGGCGATGACGGTACGGCGGAAGCTCGCCGCGTACCTCGCCCTCACCAAGCCGCGTGTCATCGAGCTCCTGCTCGTGGTCACCGCACCCACGATGATCCTCGCCCAGGACGGGCTCCCGAACCTCTGGCTGCTCGTGGCCACCCTCATCGGCGGGGCGATGAGCGCCGGCTCCGCCGGTGCGTTCAACTGCTACATCGACCGCGACATCGACCGCGTCATGCGGCGCACGCGCGGCCGCCCGCTCGTCACCGGCGAGCTCACCGACCGCGAGGCGCTCGTCTTCGCATACGGGCTCGGCGCGGCATCCATCGTCTGGCTCTGGGTCTTCACCAACTGGCTCGCCGCGCTGCTCTCGCTCGCCGCGATCCTGCTCTACGTCGTCTTCTACAGCCTCATCCTCAAGCGCCGCACGTCGCAGAACATCGTCTGGGGCGGCGTCGCCGGCTGCATGCCGGTGCTCATCGGCTGGGCGGCCGTCACCGGCAGCCTGAGCTGGACGCCGTTCATCCTGTTCCTCATCATCTTCCTCTGGACGCCGCCGCACTACTGGCCGCTCTCGATGAAGTACAAGGACGACTACGCCGCCGCCGGCGTGCCGATGCTCGCCGTCGTGCGCGGCCGGGCCCAGGTCGGCCTGCAGGTGATCCTCTACGCGTGGGCGACGGTCGCGTGCTCGCTGCTGCTCATCCCCGTCGCTGGCATGGGGCTGCTCTACTCGACGGTCGCCGTGGTGACCGGCACCTGGTTCATCTACGAGACGCACCGCCTCTACAACCTCGCGATCCGTCACGAGCAGGTCTCGCCGATGCGCGTCTTCCACGGTTCGATCGCGTACCTCTCGCTGCTGTTCCTCGCCATCGGGATCGACCCGCTGCTCCCGTTCTGAGCCGGGGGACGGTGCGCCGTCCCTGACCCGGCGCACCGCCGTCGGATGCGCGACACCTCGCAGTGCGTCGTCACGTCGCGCCGACATGAGACGGGTGCACCGGTCCACGTCCGGCGCACCCGTCAGAAGAGGCGTGCTCCTCAGAAGAAGCGTGGTTGCTGCTCGGGGATCCAGGACGGTGCCCTGACGCCGGCACCGGTCAGGTCGTCGCAGCGGACGAGCTGGTCGCCGATGCGCTGCAGCGAGCACTGGCCGAACCCGTGGGACTGCACGGATGGAGCGGTGGGCGCCGCCTCGGGGCGGGCGGATGCGGGGGCGGCGATGGCCGTCGTGAGGAACGCGGCGATGACGAGGGATGCGCCGACGGTGCGTGCACTGGACATGATCGTTGCCTTTCAGGGAATCGGACGGCACCACGCTCCGCCCCTGACCGGTCCGCCGAATCGGGTGCGACCCCTGAGATGGGGGCGGAACATCCTGAGATCTGCGCGCGCAGCGGTGCCAGACTGGGGTGGTGGCCGTGCCACCCGAGCCGTCGTCGCCGGTGTTCGTCGGGCGCGAGCGTGAACTCGGGACCATCAGGGGGCTCCTCGACCGATCCGCTGCCGAGGAGGCGCAGGCCCTCGTCGTCTCCGGCGACGCCGGCGTGGGAAAGACGGCGTTGGTGGCGCACGCCTGCTCGAACGGCCGTCGGGCGCTGACGATCTTCGGGGCGTGCCTGCCGCTCACGTCGATGTCGATTCCGCTGATGCCGATCCGCGCCGCCCTGCGCGCGATGGACGAGGATGACGACGAGGGCGGAGTCGAGCTCGACGCCGACGACCGCGATCTCACCGTGCGCTTCGACGACTGGCTCGGCCGGCGATGCCGGGAGCGTCCGGTCGTACTCGTCGTCGACGACGTGCAGTGGGCCGACCAGTCGACGCTCGATGCGCTCATGTACGTCATCGCAGGCCCCGCACGACGCCGCCTGAGCGTGATCGCCACGCTGCGCGCGGGCGAGGTGGGCCTGGGGCATCCGCTGCAGCGGTGGCTCGCGGACGTCCGCCGGCTGCCCCGCATGTCCGAGCTCGCGCTCGACCCGCTCGACCGTGCGGGCACCGCCGAACAGCTGCAGGCGCTCCTCGGCGCGGTTCCGCACCAGTCGCTGATCGACGACGTGCACGGTCGCACCCGAGGCAACCCCTACTTCACCCGCCTCATGGTCACCGGGCTGCCCGCGGATGCGCGGGCAGCGCCCGAGACGTTCCCCGCCGACCTCAGTTCGGCAGTGCTGCAGGCATGGTTCCGCCTGACGCCGGAGACGCGCCGGCTCGCCACGGTGCTGGCCGTGGGCGGCGTCGCGATGCACGCGGGGGAGCTCGCCGAGGTGGTCGATGCCGACGTGTCGGTGGACGCGATCCGCGCCCGCCTCACCGAAGCGGTCGACGTGGGGACGCTCGACCTGCTCGACGACGGCGCGTACTGGTTCCACCACCCCATGAACGCCGAGGTGCTCGAGGCCTCGCTCGGGGAGGACGAACGGCGCGAATGGCATCGTCGGTTCGCGGAGCTCCTGGAGGCACGACTCCGGGATCCGGCTCCTGCGGCGTCGGTGATCGCCATCGCCGATCACCGGTACCGCGCCGGCGAGACCCGCGTCGCCTTCGACTGGGCCCTGCGTGCCGCCGCCGCGGCGGGCGACGCCGCCGGCCGTGCCGAGGAACTCCGGCTGCTCCGGCGCGCGGTCAGCCTGCGCGAGGACCTCGACGACGTCACGCCGTCGCTCGACGACCTGCTCCGACGGCTCCGGCACGCGGCGGCCGATGCCGGCGCCACCGGCGAGGAGTTCGACGCCGTCGAGGCCCTGCTGGCGCGGGTGGACGAACGCGCGGAGCCGCTCGTCGCGGCCGAGCTCCGCGTCCGGCGCATGCACCTGCGGTTCATGCGCGGAAGGTCCTTCATCGAGGTCGACGAGATGCGGGAGGCCGTCGGGCTCGCATCGGCCGACACGTCGAGTCGCGAGTACGCGATCGCGCTTGCAGAACTGGCGCACGCGGAACTCTGGGCCGGCGACCCGGCTGCTCTCGGACATGCGCGAACCGCGATCGACGTGGCCCGCGCGGCGGGAGATCCACAGGCGCTCTCGCTCGCGCTCTCGGCCGGTTCGATGGCGGCGAACTTCGCGGGGGAGACGGCCGTCGCGGCCGAGCTCGGGCGAGCAGCCCAGGTGCCCGCCCTCGAGGCGCGAGCATGGTGGGCGTTCGTGCACGCGTCGATGTGGGAGGCGAACGCCATCGAGACCTGGGCGAGCGAGGCCTTCGCACTCCGGATGCGGGACCGCCGACTCGAACTGGAGGCGCACGGCGGACCGCACGCGTACATCGCGTGGCTCTCGGCTGCGGAGGCCAGCTCATGGTTGACCGTGGGCGGCTGGCACGAGGCCGACGAACGGCTCCGGGTGGCGCTCGGCTCCGACCCCGGTCCGCTCGGCGACCTGGAGGCGCGCCTGGCGGCCGCACGACTCGCCGTGCTCCAGGGGCGACAGCGGGAGGCCGAGGGGCACCTGCTGCGGGTCGAGGAACTCGTCGTGGACGGGTCGGCGTTCCTGGCCGTCGAATACGACGCGGTCCGTGCCGAGGTCCGGCTCGGCGCGGGCGACCCCGTCGGCGCCTACGACGCCGCGCTCGAGGGCGCCATCGATCGCGGGGTCCCGCCGACCATGGCGGAGTGGCTCCTGCCGTTCGCGGCCAGGGCACTCGCCGACCGGGCGCAGGCAGCGAGGGACGGCGGTGAACCGACGGATGCGATACTCGCGACCCTCGACGCCCTCGTCGAGCGCTTCCCCCACATCATCGAGGACTCGGGAACATGGACGGAGCTCATGCGACACCAGGTGGATGCGCTCGACGACATGTACGTCGCCGAGCGCGCTCGTGCGCGAGCGGATGCCGCCGCAGCGCTCCGGTGGACGGAGACGGTCGAGGCCTGCGCCGATGCGCATCTCCCATGGGAGGAGGCCTACGCGCGCTGGCGCGCCGCGGAGGCACTGCTCGGCCGGGGCCACGACCGGCAGAGGGGCGTCGAGATGCTGCGCACCGGGCTCGCACTCGCACGCCGGCTGGGCGCGAGGCCCGTCGAGGGCGAGCTGCTCGACCTCGCCGCCCGAGCACGGGTCCCGATCGAGGAGCCCGGCGGCGCGGCATCCGCTGCACCGGCCGCACTGCCCGGCCTCACCGAACGCGAGCGCGATGTGCTCGACCTCGTCGCGGTCGGCCGCACCTACGCCGAGATCGCTCGCACGCTCATGATCAGCGAGAAGACCGTGAGCACGCACGTGTCGCACCTGCTCGCGAAGACCGGCACCGCGAACCGCGTGGAGCTCGCGCGACTGGTGCACCGCGTGACCGACGGCAACGCCGACGGCTAATCGAGCTCGTCCAGCTCGCGGTCGCCGTCGTGCGCGGCGTAGAACGCCGACTGGCGGCGCATGAGCTCTTCCATGCCGACGGCGCGGTCGACGCCGTAGACCGTGCCCGGGAAGTCGAGCGCCTGCTGGATCGCCCAGATCTCCTCGTGCCGGTCGGGGGAGAGGATGCGTGCGGGGGAGCCGACGGCCACCCAGCCGATCGGCACCACGGCGCCGGGCTCGAGCGTCGTGTTCACCTGCACGACGCCGTTGACGCGCACCTCGCCGCCCTCGCCGACGACCGCGCCGGGGAACAGCGACACTCCGGTCGCGATGAACGCCCGGTCGCCGACCGTCGCGCCGTTGACGTGCGCGTGCGGGCCCACCATCACGTGCGAGCCGATGACGGCCGGATGCCCCGCGCGACCGCGGATGACGGCGTGCTCGAGCACCACGGACCCACGCCCGACGCGCACCTCGCCGTCCTCGGCGGTGAGCACCGCGCCGTGCAGGATGCGCGCCCCGGCCTCGATCACCACGTCGCCCGACACGATCGCGCCCGGCGCGACCGTGGCCGCGGGGTCGATGCGCGGCGTGCGACCGCGATGCTCGATCCTCATGCGCCGACGGATGCCTCCACCGGCCGGTCGGCCGGGACGGGGCGCTTGAGCCGCAGCACCACCACGGTCATCGCGGCGGCGGTGAGCGCGGCGAGCACCATGTGCACGCCCACGGCGAGCGGCGGAAGGCCGTTGCGCGCCTGGTAGAGGCCGACGGCGATCTGCACGAGCTCGGCCGTGAGGAGCACGATCGTCCAGCGGAGGGTCGGCAGCCGCAGGCGCCACGCGCCGGCGACCAGCGCGACGGTCAGGGCGAGCAGGGCGTAGCCCGGCCACGCGTGCACGTGCTCGAGGAGCTCGGCTTCGAAGCCGTTGCGGCCGGCCGCGACATCCCCGGAGTGCGGGCCCGCGCCCGTCGTGAGGATGCCGAACACGATCGTGAGGGCGAGCGCGGCGGTCGTGGCGTGCGTGAGGCCGGAATACCAGCCCGGGACGGCGAGCTCGCGGGGACCGGCGGCCGCGTCCATGCGCACGATGAACGCCGCGCACACGCACACGAGCAGGAGCGACGACACGTAGTGGAATCCGACGATGAACGGGTTGAGCCCCGTCCACACGGTGATGCCGCCGACGATCGCCTGCGCGACGACGCCGGCGCCCACGATGAACGCGAGCGTGAACAGGTCGCGCCGCTCGCGGCGGATGCGCCACACGAGCACGAACAGCACGAGCGCGACGATGCCGACGACGCCCGTCATCATGCGGTTCCCGAACTCGATGAGCGAGTGGTAGCCGAGCTCCTCCGTGGGCACGAGCGAGTCGGCTGTGCAGGTCGGCCAGGTGGGGCATCCGAGGCCCGAACCCGTGAGGCGAACCGCGCCGCCCGTGCCGATGATGATCGTCTGCACGGCGAACGAGAGCCACGCGAACACGCGGATCCGCGTGTCGACGCGATCGGGCAGCCACTGGGTGAAGCGATTCACGCTGACGGGTCCTGATCCGGGTCGGACTGTGACGGCACTGGGAGATCGGACCAGCCGGGAGTGCGACCCTATAGACTTGAGGGGTTGGAGATCCCGCGAGGCGCGCCAACGCGCGATACGGGTTGCCAACCATCTTAGGTTCGCACTGGAGCCACCCGCACATCATCGCCCTCCCGTCGAGCACCTCGACCCGCGAGGGGGCATGAGCCGGACTGATAGCCGGTCGCACGGGAGGAGAAGAGGGAGAGCATGACGGACGTACTGATCGACCGCCCCGAACTGGAAGGGCTCGGCACGTACGAGTTCGGCTGGGCCGACTCCGATGTCGCCGGCGCATCCGCCCGACGCGGCATCTCGCCCGAGGTCGTCGCCGACATCTCGCGGCTGAAAGAGGAGCCCGAATGGATGCTCCAGCGCCGCCAGCGCGCGCTGCAGCTCTTCGAGCGCAAGCCGATGCCCACCTGGGGTGCCGACCTGTCGGAGATCGACTTCGACAACATCAAGTACTTCGTCCGCTCCACCGAGAAGCAGGCCCAGACCTGGGAAGACCTTCCCGACGACATCAAGAACACCTATGAGCGCCTCGGCATCCCCGAGGCCGAGCGCCAGCGCCTCGTGGCCGGCGTCGCCGCGCAGTACGAGTCCGAGGTGGTGTACCACCAGATCAACGAGGAACTCGAGCGCCAGGGCGTCATCTTCATGGACACCGACACGGCGCTGCGCGAGCACCCCGAGTTCTTCGAGGAGTACTTCGGCACCGTGATCCCGGCCGGCGACAACAAGTTCGCCGCGCTGAACACCGCGGTCTGGTCGGGCGGCTCGTTCGTCTACGTGCCGAAGGGCGTGCACGTCGAGATCCCGCTGCAGGCCTACTTCCGCATCAACACCGAGAACATGGGCCAGTTCGAGCGCACGCTCATCATCGCCGACGAGGGCTCCTACGTGCACTACATCGAGGGCTGCACCGCCCCGATCTACAAGTCGGACTCGCTGCACTCGGCGGTCGTCGAGATCATCGTGAAGAAGAACGCCCGGGTGCGCTACACGACGATCCAGAACTGGTCGAACAACGTCTACAACCTCGTGACCAAGCGCGCCACCGCCGCGGAGGGCGCCACCATGGAGTGGATCGACGGCAACATCGGCTCGAAGGTCACGATGAAGTACCCGTCGATCTTCCTCATGGGCGAGCACGCCAAGGGCGAGACCCTCTCGGTCGCGTTCGCGGGCCCGGGCCAGCACCAGGACGCCGGCGCCAAGATGATCCACATGGCGCCGTACACGCAGTCGTCGATCGTCTCGAAGTCGATCGCGCGCGGCGGCGGTCGCGCCGGCTACCGCGGCGAGGTCCGCGTCGACGCCAACGCCCACCACGCGGCGAACACGGTGCGCTGCGACGCCCTGCTCGTCGACACCATCTCCCGCTCCGACACCTACCCGGCGATCGACATCCGCGTCGACGACGTCGTGCTCGGCCACGAGGCCACGGTCTCGAAGGTCAGCGAGGAGCAGCTCTTCTACCTGATGGCTCGGGGCATCCCCGAAGACGAGGCCATGGCGATGATCGTGCGCGGCTTCATCGAGCCCATCGCGCGCGAGCTCCCCATGGAGTACGCGATGGAACTCAACAAGCTCATCGAGATGGGCATGGAAGGATCGGTCGGCTAGAGAATGACCGCCGCAACGCAGAGCACAGCCATGCCCACCGCCGAGCAGCACGGCTTCCGCCCGCACTCCGACGGCGCCTTCGTGCCCGTGCAGACGCGCTCCGAGCGCTTCCGCTCGGTGAACGTCGACGACTTCGCCCCGGTCACCGGCCGCGAGCACGAGTGGAAGCTCTCACCCGTCGCCACGTTCGCCGACCTCACCGGCGGCGAGCTCGACGGCTCGCGCGTCGAGGTCGAGTCGACGGATGCCGCGGGCATCGACGTGTCGTGGATCGACCGCGACGACGCCCGCGTGGGCGGCACCGGCGGGATCCCCGAGGAGCGCGCCGCCGCCAACGCGTGGTCGACCTTCGGCGAGGCCCTCCTCGTGACGGTCGACGGCGAGGACGAGAAGACCGTCGTCGTCACCCGCCACGGGCTCGGCGAGGCGCCGCGCGCCGCGCACACGGTCATCCAGGCGGCGCCGAACAGCCGCGGCCTCATCGTGCTCCGCGGCACCGGGCCGGCCCGCCTCAGCGAGAACGTCGAGATCATCGTCGGCGAGGGCGCGTCGCTCACGGTCGTGTCGCTCCAGGAGTGGGACGACGACGCGGTGCACCTCGCGAGCCATTTCGCGCGCCTCGGCCGCGACTCGTTCCTCAAGCACATCGTCGTCTCCCTCGGCGGCAAGGTCGTGCGGGTCAACCCGTCGACGCACCTCGCCGAGCAGGGGTCCGACGTCGAGGCGCTCGGCCTCTATTTCGCCGACGCCGGCCAGCACCTCGAGCAGCAGGTCTTCGTGCACCACGACGCGCCGCACACCCGCAGCCGCGTGACCTACAAGGGCGCGCTGCAGGGCGAGGGCGCGCGCAGCGTCTGGATCGGCGACGTGCTCATCGGCAACGCCGCGGTCGGCACCGACAGCTACGAGCAGAACCGCAACCTCGTGCTCACCGACGGCACCCGCGCCGACTCGGTGCCGAACCTCGAGATCGAGACCGGCGACATCGAGGGGGCCGGCCACGCGAGCGCGACCGGCCGCTTCGACGACGAGCAGCTGTTCTACCTGATGGCTCGCGGCATCCGTGAAGACGAGGCGCGCCGGCTCGTGGTGCGCGGCTTCCTCACCGAGATCGTCCAGAAGATCGGCTCGCCCGAGCTCGAGGAGCGGCTCACCGCCGCGCTCGAGGCCGAGCTGCAGGGGAGCTGACGTGGCATCCGTTCGAGTCTGCGCCGTCGACGACCTCGGCACCAACGAGGCCGCGCGCTTCGTGGTCGAGGGCGTGCCGATCGCCGTCGTGAAGGACGCCGCGGGCGACATCTTCGCCATCGGCGACACCTGCACGCACGGCGACATCTCCCTCGCCGAGGGCTTCGTGGAGGACGACACGCTCGAGTGCTGGGCGCACGGCTCGAAGTTCTCGCTCACGACCGGCAAGCCGCTGACCCTCCCCGCCTACGAGCCCGTCCCCGTGTTCCAGGTCGAGGTGAAGGACGGCGACGTGCACATCGACCCGTCGGTCACCCTGACCGTCTGACCCGCCCGACCCACCAGCTTCCGGCCCGGAGCGGCCGACGAACGAAAGAGATACCACCAGAACATGTCCGTGCTCGAGATCAAGAACCTGCACGTCAACGTCGAGACCGACCAGGGCGTCCGCGAGATCCTCCGCGGCGTCGACCTCACCATCAACGAGGGCGAGATCCACGCGATCATGGGGCCGAACGGCTCCGGCAAGTCGACCCTCGCCTACACGATCGCCGGTCACCCGAAGTACACCGTCGTCCAGGGCGAGATCCTGCTCGACGGCGAGAACGTGCTCGAGATGACGGTCGACGAGCGCGCCCGCGCCGGGCTCTTCCTCGCAATGCAGTACCCCGTCGAGATCCCCGGCGTCACCGTCACCAACTTCCTCCGCACCGCGAAGACCGCGATCGACGGCGAGGCGCCCTCGATCCGCGGCTGGGTCAAGGACGTGCGCGAGTCCATGTCGAACCTCCGCATGGACCCGGGCTTCGCCGAGCGCAACGTCAACGAGGGCTTCTCGGGCGGCGAGAAGAAGCGGAACGAGATCCTCCAGCTCGAGCTGCTGAAGCCGCGCTTCGCCGTGCTCGACGAGACCGACTCCGGCCTCGACGTCGACGCGCTCAAGATCGTGTCCGAGGGCGTGAACCGCGCCAAGGCCAACACCGGCCTCGGCATCCTGCTCATCACGCACTACACGCGCATCCTCCGCTACATCCACCCCGACTTCGTGCACGTGTTCGTCGCGGGCAGGATCGCCGAGCAGGGCGGCCCCGAGCTCGCCGAGCGGCTCGAGGAAGAGGGCTACGACCGCTACAACGTGGCCGAGGCCGCCGCCCAGTAGGGCGCGGGTAGACTCGCACCATGGTCACCACACTCGCACCCGAGCGCTACGACGCGGTCACCGAGGCGCTCAAAGACGTGATGGACCCCGAGCTCGGCGTCAACGTCGTCGACCTCGGCCTGATCTACGACCTCGGCTGGGACGAGGAGCACGACGCGCTCGTCATCCACATGACGCTGACGAGCGCCGGATGCCCCCTCACCGACGTGCTCGAGGAGCAGACCGCCGAGGCCCTCGACGGCATCGTCGACGCGTTCCGCATCAACTGGGTGTGGATGCCGCCGTGGGGGCCCGAGCGCATCACCGACGACGGGCGCGACATGATGCGCGCCCTCGGGTTCGCGATCTAGCGACCGGCTTCGACTCCGACGCCCCGGATGCCGCGCGCATCCGGGGCGTCGTCGTTTCCTCGGCCGCTCAGGCGAGGCCGCGGCGCCGCAGCAGCGCGTCGATCGACGGCTCGCGTCCGAGCAGCGCGCGGATCGACTCGCCCGGATCGCGTGAGCCGCCCGGCTCGAGTACTTCGCGGCGGTACCGATCGCCGTTCTCGCGGGTCGCGCCGCCGTTGCGCTCGAACCACTCCATGACGTCGGCACCCGGCACCTCGCTCCAGATGTACGAGTAGTACCCGGCGTCGTAGCCGCCCGCGAACACGTGCGCGAAGTACGCGCTCGAGTAGCGCGGCGGCACGAGCGGGTCGGCGAGGCCCGCGGCCGCGAGTGCCGCGTGCTCGAACACGGCGACGTCGGTCACGTCGGCCACCTCGTCCTCCGCGCCGAGGCGGTGCCACGCCTGGTCGAGCACGGCGGCGCCGAGGTACTCCGCCGTCTCGAAGCCCTGGTTGAACCCGCGCGCGGCGATGAGGCGGTCGGCGAGCTGCTGCGGCATCCGCTCGCCCGTCTCGTGGTGCACGGCGTAGTGCCCGAGCACCTCGGGACGCAGCACCCACAGCTCGTTCACCTGGCTCGGCAGCTCGACGAAGTCGCGGAAGACGTTCGTGCCCGCCTGCGACGGATACCGTACGCGCGCGAGCAGGCCGTGCAGGGCGTGCCCGAACTCGTGGAACAGCGTCTCGGTCTCGTCGAAGGTGAGGAGGGTCGGCTCGCCGGCGGCGGGCTTCGGGATGTTCATGTTGTTGACGACCACGGGCAGGTCGCCCGTGAGCTCGGACTGGTCGACGAGCGCGCTCATCCACGCCCCGCCCCGCTTCGAGTCGCGCGTGTACGGGTCGAAGAGGTACAGGCCGACGGGGGAGCCGTCGGCCTCGAACACCTCGTAGACGCGCGTGTCGGGGTGGTAGCCGACGAGGTCGTCGCGGCGGGCGAACCGGAGGCCGAAGAGCAGGCGCGCGGCGTGGAAGACGCCGTCGACCAGCACGCGGTCGAGCTCGAAGTACGGTCGCAGGGCCGCGAGGTCGACGTCGTGGCGCTCGGCGCGCACCTGCTCGGCGAGGTACGCCCAGTCGGCGGCGACGGGCGTGCGTGCACCCGCGGCCGAGGCTCGTGCCGCCAGGTCGGCGCGCTCGCGCGCGACGTTCGCGGTCGCGGCCGGCACGAGTTCGTCGAGCAGGGCCGCGACGGCCTCGGGGGAGCCCGCCGTCTCGCCGGCGGTCACGGCCGCGGCATGGTCGGGGAACCCGAGCAGCCTCGCCCGCTCGGCGCGCAGGCGCACGATCTCGAGCAGCCCGGCTCGGGTGTCGTGCGCTCCGCCGCGGGCGCCGCGCGCCCGGGACGCGGCGAGGAGGCGGTCGCGCACATCGGGTCGCGTGAGCGCCGCGAGCGCCGGCTGACCCGTCGGGAGCACGAGCGTGATGAGCCACCCGTCGAGATCACGGGAGCGGGCCGCCTCACGGGCCGTCGACCGCGCGCCGGCATCCAGCCCGTCGAGCTCCGCCTCGTCGGCGAGGTGCAGCGCGAGGTCGTTCGTATCGGCCAGCAGGTCCTGCTGGAACGCCGTGGTGAGCGAGGACAGGCGTTCGTTGAGCTCGGTGAGCCGGGCGCGCCCCTCCTCATCGAGCCCCGCGCCCGCCAGGACCGCCTCGGTGTGGCTGCGGTCGAGGAGGTACGCCTCGTCGGGGTCGAGGTCCAGCTCCTCGCGGAGGCCGTGCAGCACCCCGATGCGCGCGAACAGGCGCGGGTCCAGGCGGATGGCGTCGCGATGCGCGGCGAGCTTCGGCGCCAGCTCCGCCTCGAGGGCGTCGAGCTCGTCGCTCGCGTCGGCCGAGCTCGCGTTCGCGAAGACGGGCAGCACGCGGCGGAGCAGGACGCCCGACCGCTCGAGGGCGACGAGCGTGTTCTCGAAGCTCGGCGGCGCGGCATCCGCGGCGATCGCCTCGACCTCGGCGCGCTGCTCGCGCATGCCCGCCTCGATCGCTTCTCGGTAGTGCTCGGGCCGCACGAGCCCGAACAGCGGGAGGCGATAGGGGAGCGGACTGGGTTCGAGGAACGGGTTCGAGCGATCGTCCATCCGACCACCCTATGGGCGAGCGCGACGGCGTCGCGACGGTCGTAGGCTCGACGTATGCAGCGCGACGGGGAGTCGATCGAGTCCGCACCGGCCGAGGCGTACACCCACGGCCATCACGAGAGCGTGCTCCGCGTGCACTCGTGGCGCACGGTCGAGAACTCGGCCACCTACCTCGCGCCGCACCTCCAGGCCGGCGCTCGCGTGCTCGACGTCGGCAGCGGCCCCGGCACGATCACCATCGACCTCGCGCGCCGCGTGCGTCCCGGCCTCGTCACGGGCGTCGACACGGCGGCCGACGTCGTCGCGCGTGCCTCAGGTCTCGCGTCGAGCGAGCGCGTCGACAACGTCGACTTCCGCGTCGGCGACGCCTACGCCCTCGAGTTCGCGGATGCCGCGTTCGACGTCGTGCACGCGCACCAGGTGCTGCAGCACCTCGCCCGGCCCGTCGACGCGCTGCGCGAGTTCCGGCGGGTGCTGAAACCCCGCGGCATCCTCGCGGTGCGCGACGTGGACTACGGCGGCGTGATCTGGAGCCCGGCCTCGTCGGGTCTCGACCGCTGGCTCGAGCTCTACCACGACGTCGCGATCGGCAACGGCGGGGAGCCCGACGCGGGCCGTCACCTCACGCGGTGGGTGCGCGAGGCGGGCTTCGTCGACCTGGAGTCGACCGCGACGACCTGGGTCTTCTCGACGGCGTTGGAGCGCGAGTGGTGGGGCCACTCGTGGGCGGAGCGGGCGACGAAGTCGCAGTTCGCGGCGCACGCCATCGAGTCGGGGCACTCGAACCCGGCCGAGCTGGCGCGCATCGGGCAGGCGTGGCGCGACTGGGCGGACGACGACGACGGGTGGCTGCTCATGCCGCACGCCGAGGTGCTCGCGAAGGCCTGAGCGCTACCAGTCCTCGTCGGCGTCGTGCACGTCGATGATGGCATCGCTGATGACCGTGCCGTCGTCGAGCTCGACGATCGGGCGGCCCTCGAGCCAGGTCAGCGTCCAGTGGCGTCCGGCGCCCTCGCCCTCGTGGCTCGCCTCGGCGGCCGAGATGCGCGGGCGCAGGTCGGCGGGCACGGATGCCGGCGGCTCGGCGCCGAACTCCCAGCGCGTGCCGAGGCGCATCAGGCGTCCATCTCGTAGGTGACCCACGTCGTGCGGCGCGCCAGCTGGTCGTAGAGCTGCTGCGCGTCGGCATTGTCGGCCGCCGTGATCCAGCTCACGCCGCCCGAGCCGATCTCGCGCGAGCGCGCGTGCACGAACTCGATGAGCGCCCGCCCGACGCCCGACCCGCGCGACTCGGGGTCGACGTAGAGGTCGTCGAGGAACATGCCGCGCGTGGCCTGGAGCGTGTCGGGGACGACGCGGTACTGGGCGAGCCCGACGGGCGTGCCCTCCTCGTCGACCGCGAGCGCCGCCTCGAGCGGGTCGTGCTCGTCGCGGATCCAGTTCCAGACGATGAGCGCCTTCGCGTCGTCGAGTTCGGTCTCGTAGAACCGGCAGTACGCCTCGAACAGCGGCAGCCAGCCGAAGAAGTCGTCGTCGCCCGCCATGCGGATCTCGTGGGCCATACGTCGGTCCCCCTATGCCTCGGGTGCGGCGAGCACGATGTCGCGCACCTCGAACTCGTCGGCCTCCACGAACGACAGCGACGCGATGCGCCCCACCGCGCGGAGGTCGGATGCCGCGGACTCGAGCAGCGCGATCGCGGTCGCCGGGGCTGCGATCAGGGCGCTCGACACCGGGGTCTTCTGCGACGCCTTGGCGTCGGTCTTGGCGCGGCGGATGCCCGTGAGCGCCAGGCTCGCGAGCTCGAGCAGCTCGACGCCGGCCTCGCCGCGGGCGGCGAGCTCGTCGGTCGTCGGCCACGCGGCGCGGTGCACCGAGCCCTCGTTCGACCAGCGCCAGGCCTCCTCGGTCGCGAACGGGATGATCGGCGCGAACAGGCGCAGCAGCACGGAGAGGGCGGTCTTCAGCGCCGCGACGGCCGAGGCCTGTTCGGGGCTGGGCTCGCCGTAGGCGCGCTCCTTCACGAGCTCGAGGTAGTCGTCGCAGAAGGTCCAGAAGAAGGTCTCGGCGACCTCGAGCGCCCGGGCGTGGTCGTAGGCGTCGAAGGAGCGCGTGGCGCTCGCGACGACGTCGGCGAGCTCGGCGAGCATGCTGCGGTCGATGGGCACCGTGACCGGGGCATCCGCCCGGCCGTCGAAGCCGAGGATGAACTTCGCGGCGTTCAGCACCTTGATGCTGAGGCGCCGGCCGATCTTCACCTGCGTCGGGTTCTGCGGGTCGAACGCGGCATCGACGCCGAGGCGGCTCGACGCGGCCCAGTACCGCACCGCGTCGGAGCCGTGCTGCTCGAGCAGGCCGGCGGGGGTCACCACGTTGCCCTTCGACTTCGACATCTTCTTGCGGTCGGGGTCGACGATGAAACCCGAGATCGCCGCGTTCGCCCACGGCTGGGTGCCGTGCTCGAGCTCGGCGCGCAGCACCGTGGAGAACAGCCACGTGCGGATGATGTCCTGCGCCTGCGGCCGCAGCGAGTACGGGAAGACGAGGTCGAACAGCTCGGGGTCGCGCTCCCAGCCGCCCGCGAGCTGCGGGGTGAGCGACGAGGTCGCCCAGGTGTCCATGATGTCGTGCTCGCCGACGAAGCCGCCCGGCTCGCCGCGCTGCGACTCCTCGTAGCCCGGCGCGGTGGCCGAGGACGGGTCGACCGGCAGCAGGTCGCGCGTCGCCACGATGGGCTCGTCGAACACCGGGTCGCCGGCGCCGTCGAGCGGGTACCACACCGGGATCGGCACGCCGAAGAAGCGCTGGCGGGAGATGAGCCAGTCGCCCGAGAGGCCGCCCACCCAGTTCTCGTAGCGCACGCGCATGAAGTCGGGGCGCCAGTCGATCTCTCGGCCGCCGTCGACGAGGCGCGACCGCAGCTGCTCGTCGCGCGCGCCGTTCACGATGTACCACTGGCGCGTGGAGACGATCTCGAGCGGGCGGTCGCCCTTCTCGAAGAACTTCACGGGGTGCGTGATGGCCTTGGGCTCGCCGAGCAGGTCGCCCGACGCTCGGAGCTGCTCGACGACCGCCTGCTTGGCCGAGTAGGCCGTCTTGCCGGCGAGCTCGGCGAACGCGGCACGACCGGACTCCGAGGTGATGGCGTCGGGCGCCTCGGCGACGATGCGGCCGTCGAACCCGATGATCGTGCGGTTGGGCAGGTCGAGCTCGCGCCACCACACCACGTCGGTCACGTCGCCGAACGTGCAGATCATGGCGATGCCGGTGCCCTTGTCCTTCTGGGCCAGGTGGTGCGCCACGACCGGCACCTCGACGCCGAACACGGGCGTCGTCACGGTGGTGCCGAACAGGGGCTGGTAGCGCTCGTCGTCGGGGTGCGCGACGAGGGCCACGCACGCGGGGATGAGCTCGGGGCGGCTCGTCTCGATCTCGACCGTGCCGCCGTCGGGGCGGTGGAAGGCCACGCGATGGTAGTGGCCCGCCTGCTCGCGGTCCTCGAGCTCGGCCTGGGCCACCGCGGTGCGGAACGTCACGTCCCAGAGCGTGGGCGCGAGCGCCTGGTAGGCCTCGCCGCGCTCGACGTTGCGGATGAACGCGAGCTGCGACGTGAACAGCGCCTCGTCGGCGATCGTGCGGTAGGTCTGCGTCCAGTCGACCGACAGGCCGAGGCTGCGGAACAGCGCCTCGAACTCCTGCTCGTCTTCCACGGTGAGCTTCTCGCACAGCTCGATGAAATTGCGGCGGCTGACGGGCTGCTGGTCGGCGGCCTTCGTGCTCTTGTTGTCGCCGCCCTCGAACGGCGGCACGAAGTCGGGGTCGTACGGCAGCGTCGGGTCGCAGCGCACGCCGTAGTAGTTCTGCACGCGGCGCTCGGTGGGCAGGCCGTTGTCGTCCCAGCCCATGGGGTAGAAGACGCTGCGGCCGCGCATGCGCTGGTACCGCGCCACGAGGTCGGTGTGCGTGAACGAGAACACGTGGCCGATGTGCAGCGAGCCCGAGGCGGTCGGCGGGGGAGTGTCGATCGAGTAGATCGCGTCGCGCGTGGCGGAGTCGCGGTCGAACCGGTAGGTGCCGTCGTGCTCCCAGACGCCGCCCCACTTGGCCTCGAGGCCCTCGAGTGCGGGCTTGTCGGGGATGCGCGGGGTGTCGGTCATGATGCTCCGGTTCGGTATGTACGGCACCGAGTCCATGGGGGTGCCTGAATGTGCGACGCTCCAGCCTAGCGGATGGAGCGTCGCACCCCGCGGAGCGGGCCGCTCAGGCGGTGGGACCTGCCGCCTGCGGTTCGAGCTGCTGCTCGGGGTCGCCCGACTCGGGCACCACCGGCATTCGCGCAGCCGCCCATGCGGCCACGAGCGTGACGACCGAGAGCAGTGCGAGCACGACGCCCGGGTGCCACCAGACGTATCCGGTGGCCTCGCCGAGCGCCACGGTCACGAGGGGCACGAAGCCGCCCACGGTGGCCGCGATGGCGTACGAGACCGAGAGGGCCGAGTACCGGAAGTGATCGGGGAACAGGTCGTTCATGAGGCCGCCGAGCGCCGCCCACGACATGGTCGGCAGGATGCCGCCGATGATCATGGTGCCCACGAGGATCGGGAACGTCGCGAACTGGAGCAGGAAGTACATCGGGAACGTGATGAGCAGCGTTCCGAGCGCGCCCCACGCCACGACCCGGGCCGAGCCGATGCGATTCGCCCACGCGCCGAAGAGCGGGATCGTGACGAGCTGCAGCAGGCCGCCGATCGTGGTCGCGATGAGGAGGTCCTGGAAGCTGAAGCCGAGCTCCGCCGCCCCGTAGTTGATGGTGTACGTGTTCATCAGCGAGTACGACCCGATGCCGAGCATCGCCGCGCCGATGGCGATGAGGATCGCGACGGGGCGCTTCTGGAACATGGTCGCGAACGGGACGCGGTCGCGGCGTCCCTCGGCGACGACCTCCTTGAACACCGGCGTCTCATCGATCGACCAGCGCAGGTAGAGCGAGACGAGCAGGAGCGGGATCGCCAGGAGGAACGGGATGCGCCACCCCCACGCCGCGATCTCCTCGGCGGGGAGCACGAGGGTCATGATGATGAACAGGGCGGCGGAGAGGATCGAGCCGACCGGGGAGCCCAGCTGCGGGATGGCGGCGTAGAACGCGCGCTTCACGGGGTTCGAGTGCTCGGTCGCGAGCAGGATCGAGCCGCCCCACTCGCCGCCGAGCGAGAGCCCCTGCACGATGCGCAGCAGCACCAGGCCGACGGCGCCGAGCCAGCCGGCCTGCGCGTAGGTCGGCAGGAGGCCGATGAGACCGGTCGCGACGCCCATGATGCCGACGGTCCAGAGCAGCGTGGCGCGGCGTCCGAGGCGGTCGCCCATGTGGCCGAAGATCGCCGCGCCGATCGGGCGGACGACGAACGCCAGGGCGATGGTCGAGAACGCGGCGAGGGTGCCGCCGAACTCGCCGAGCGGGTCGAAGAAGAGCGGGCCGACGAAGAACGCCGAGAAGTACGCGAAGACGTAGAAGTCGAACGACTCGAGCGAGGTGCCGACCATCGACGCCCACGCGATGCGTCGGATGTGGGGCGGGTCCGTGGGCATGGTGGGCACGGGGGTTGCAGTGGTCACGATGGGTCCTTGTGGGTTCTGGCTGCGGTGAGCCCGACGGCTCGGCGGGTGCCGGCGTCGCGCGACCGACGGCGTGATCCGGGCCGGTCGACGGGGCGCGCTGGGGGAGCGGGGACGCCCCGACGACGCGGCTCGGACTCATCATGGCAGCGGCCGACCCGAGCGACAAGCGACTTGTTCGCATTCGACTAGCACAATACGATCGAACCGTGCTGATCCGACTCGATCCGACCCGCCCGACGCCGCTCTTCGAGCAGCTCGCGTCCGCCGTACGTGCCGCGATCATCGACGGTCGCGTCATCGGCGGCGAGCGCCTCCCCGCCGCACGCGACCTCGCCGGCGACCTCGGCGTGAACATGCACACGGTGCTGCGCGCGTACCGCGTGCTGCGCGACGAGGGGCTCATCGAGCTGCACCGCGGCCGCGGCGCCGTCGTCGCGGTGCGCATCGGCGGCCACGCCGCCCTCGCAGGGGCGATCCACGACCTCGTCGACGAGGCCAAGCTGCACGACCTCCCCGAGAGCGCCCTGCTCGCGCTCATCAGCGAGGCGTACCGGTGGTCGCCGTCGTCGCCCGGCGTGCTCCGCACCGCGCCGACACGGTAGGCTTGAGGGCAACGACATCGATCCGGCCATCACCGGGGAGTCTTCGGAAGAACGCGAGCGGATGCCCCGTGGCATCCGATCGGCAAGTAGAACCGAACGGGTCGGCCCGTCACAGCCGCAACGAGGGGCGAATCGGTCCCGGTCCCTGAGCTCGTCGAAGGGCGAAGGTCCGATTCGCAAGCGAGGTGGTACCGCGGCGGAGCTCGATCGAGCGGCCGGCGTCCTCGCGGAAGCATCCGTCCCCGCAAGGAGCGAGCGTGTACCCCCGTACCCCAGACGACCACTCCGTCGCCCCGTCTCCCGACTTCCCGTCGGTCGAGCGCGAGGTCCTCGCCTTCTGGAAGGCCGACGAGACCTTCCAGGCGTCGATCGACCAGCGCCAGGGCGCACCCGAGTGGGTCTTCTACGACGGCCCGCCGTTCGCCAACGGCCTGCCGCACTACGGACACCTCCTCACGGGCTACGCGAAGGACCTCTTCCCGCGATTCCAGACCATGCGCGGGCACCAGGTGCACCGCCGGTTCGGCTGGGACACGCACGGCCTGCCCGCCGAGCTCGAAGCCGAGCGCCAGCTCGGCATCACCGACAAGAGCGAGATCGAGGAGATGGGCATCGCGGCCTTCAACCAGGCCGCGCGCGACGCCGTGCTGCGCTACACGGAGGAGTGGCAGGACTACGTCACCCGCCAGGCGCGCTGGGTCGACTTCGAGAACGACTACAAGACGCTCGACCTCCCGTTCATGGAGTCCGTGATCTGGGCGTTCAAGACGCTCTACGACAAGGGCCTCGCCTACGAGGGCTACCGCGTGCTGCCGTACTGCTGGCGCGACCAGACGCCGCTGTCGAACCACGAGCTGCGCATGGACGACGACGTCTACAAGATGCGCCAGGACCAGACCGTCACGGTCACCTTCCCGCTCACGGGCGCGAAGGCGGAGTCGCTCGGGCTCACCGCCGTGCGCGCCCTCGCGTGGACGACGACGCCGTGGACGCTGCCCACGAACTTCGCCCTCGCGGTCGGCCCGGGCATCGAGTACGCCGTCGTGCCTGCCGGGCCGAACGGCACGCCCGACGCCACGGTCAACCGCGAGCACGTGGGGGCGACCGACACCGAGGTGCTCGGTGCCGAGTACCTGCTCGCCCGCGACCTCGTGGGCAGCTACGCCAAGGAGCTCGGCTACGACTCGGCCGACGGCGCCCGCGCCGCGGTCTCCCGCACCGTCACGGGCGCCGAGCTCGACGGCGTGACCTACGACCGCCTCTTCGACTACTACGCCGACGTCGAGCACTACGGGGTGCAGAACGCCTGGCAGATCCTCGTCGCCGACTACGTCACGACCGACGACGGCACCGGCATCGTGCACCAGGCTCCCGCCTACGGCGAGGAGGACCAGAAGGTCGGCGAGGCCGCCGGCATCCCGGTGATCCTCTCGCTCGACGAGGGCGGCCGGTTCCTCCCGGCGGTGACGGATGTCGCGGGCCTCCTCTGGAGCGACGCGAACAAGCCGCTCACGCAGCTCCTGAAGGCCGAGGGCCGGCTGCTCCGCCAGGCGAGCTACGAGCACTCGTACCCCCACTGCTGGCGCTGCCGCAACCCGCTCATCTACAAGGCGGTGTCGAGCTGGTTCATCCGCGTGCCCGACTTCCGCGACCGCATGGGCGAGCTCAACCAGGAGATCACCTGGGTCCCCGAGAACGTGAAGGACGGCCAGTTCGGCAAGTGGGTCGCGGGCGCTCGCGACTGGTCGATCAGCCGCAACCGGTACTGGGGCTCGCCGATCCCGGTGTGGAAGAGCGACGACCCCGAGCACCCGCGCATCGACGTCTACGGCTCGCTCGAGGAGCTCGAGCGCGACTTCGGCGTGCTGCCGCGCAACTCGCACGGCGAGCCCGACCTGCACCGCCCGTTCATCGACGACCTGACCCGCCCGAACCCCGACGATCCCACCGGCAAGAGCACCATGCGGCGCATCCCCGACGTGCTCGACGTGTGGTTCGACTCGGGCTCGATGCCGTTCGCGCAGGTGCACTACCCGTTCGAGAACCAGGAGTGGTTCGACTCGCACAACCCGGCCGACTTCATCGTCGAGTACATCGGGCAGACCCGCGGGTGGTTCTACACCCTGCACGTGCTGTCGACCGCGCTGTTCGACCGCCCGGCCTTCGAGAACGTCGTGAGTCACGGCATCGTCCTCGGCAGCGACGGGCAGAAGATGTCGAAGTCGCTGCGCAACTACCCCGACGTCTCCGAGGTCTTCGACCGCGACGGCTCCGACGCCATGCGCTGGTTCCTGATGTCGTCCTCGGTGCTGCGCGGCGGCAACCTCGTCGTCACCGAGGAGGGCATCCGCGAGGGCGTGCGGCAGGTCATGCTGCCGCTGTGGAGCACGTGGTACTTCTTCTCGCTCTACGCCAACACGGCACGCGAGGGCGGCTACGAGGCGCAGCGCCGCACCGACTCGACCGACGTGCTCGACCGGTACCTGCTCGCGAAGCTGCGCGACCTCGTGGCCGGCGTCACCGCCGACCTCGAGGACTTCGACTCGCCGCTCGCGGCGCAGAAGCTGCGCGACTTCGCCGACGTGCTCACCAACTGGTACGTGCGCCGCTCGCGCGACCGGTTCTGGGCGGGCGTCGGCGACGACGGCTCGGGGACGGAGGCGTTCGACACGCTCTTCACGGTGCTCGAGACGTACACGCGCCTCGCCGCGCCGCTGCTCCCGCTCGTCACCGAGCAGGTCTGGCGCGGGCTCACGGGCGGCCGCAGCGTGCACCTGGCCGACTGGCCCGCCGCCGACGAGTTCCCGGCCGACCCGGCGCTCGTGGCCGCCATGGACGCCGTCCGCGAGATCAGCGGCGCGACGCTCGCGCTGCGCAAGCAGGCCGGCCGCCGCGTGCGCCTGCCGCTGGCGAACCTCACGGTCGTGACGACGGATGCCGCGGCGCTCGCGCCCTTCGAGGGCATCCTGCGCGACGAGCTCAACGTGAAGTCCGTCGACCTCGTGCCGCTCGACGACTCGAGCGCCGAGGCCTACGGCGTCACGAAGCGGCTCAGCGTCAACGCGCGGGCCGCCGGACCCCGCCTCGGAAAGTCGGTGCAGCAGGCGATCCAGGCGGCGCGGTCGGGCGACTGGTCGCTCAACGGCGAGGGCGTCGTAGCCGGCGGCATCGCGCTCGAGCCCGGCGAGTACGACCTCGTGCTCGAGGCCCGCGGCTCGGGCGACGGGTCGAGCGCGCTCGCCCTGCTGTCCGACGGCGGCTTCGTCCTCCTCGACACCGCGACGACGCCCGAGCTCGAGGCCGAGGGCCTCGCGCGCGACGTCGTCCGCGCCGTGCAGGAGGCCCGCAAGGCCGCCGGCCTCGAGGTCGGCGACCGCATCCGCCTCGGCCTCACGCTCGACGCGATCGGCGCGGCCGCGGCATCCGCGCACCACGCGCTCATCGCCCGGGAGACGCTCGCCTCCGAGCTCGACATCGAGACGGCCGCCGACGTGGCGGGCTCCGCGGCGTCGCGTCCGGTCGGCGACGGCTCCGCCCTGCTCGTGGACCTGGAGAAGCTGTGACCGACGCATCCGACGACTTCGAGGGCGCCGAGGCGCGCGACGCGGCCGACGCGGTGTACGCCGCGCTCATCGCCCGCGTCGGCGAGGGATCGCCGCGGCCGCGCCTGGCGCCGACGCGCCGGGCCGTCGAGCTGCTCGGCGACCCGCACCGCGCCGCGCCCGTCATCCACATCACCGGCACGAACGGCAAGACCTCGACGAGCCGCATGATCGAGAGCCTGCTGCGCGCCTCGGGCCTCCGCACCGGCTTGCTCACGAGCCCGCACCTCGAGCGGTTCACCGAGCGCATCCGCATCGACGGCGAGCCCATCGCCGACGAGGCCGTCGCCCGCAACTGGGAGGAGATCCTCCCGTTCATCGCGATCGTCGACGCCGAGCTCGAGGGTGCCGGCGAGGAGCCGCTGACCTTCTTCGAGGTGCTCACGGTGCTCGCCTTCGCATGCTTCGCCGATGCCCCCGTCGACGTCGTCGTGCTCGAGGTGGGCATGGGCGGCGAGTGGGACTCCACGAACGTGGCCGACGGGCAGGTCGCCGTGTTCACGCCGATCGACCTCGACCACCAGTCACGCCTCGGCTCGACGATCACCGAGATCGCGCGTACGAAGTCGGGCATCATCAAGCCCGCAGCATCCGTCGTCAGCGCGCGCCAGCCCGACGCGGCGCTCGAGGTGCTCGAGGACGCGGCCGACCTCACCGAGTCGACGCTCGCGGTCGAGGGCGACGCCTTCGACGTGCTCGAGTCGCGCGTGGCCGTCGGCGGACAGCTGGTGTCCATCCGCGGACTCGCGGGGGAGTACCGCGACATCGCGCTGCCGCTGTTCGGCCGGCACCAGGCCGAGAACGCCGCCGTGGCGATCGCGGCGGTCGAGGCGTTCATCGGCGGTGGCGCCGTGCGCCTCGCCGACGAGGTCGTCGACGGCCTCGCCACCGCCACGTCGCCCGGACGCCTGCAGACGATCGGCACCGAGCCGACGGTCATCGTCGACGCGGCGCACAATCCGCACGGCGCAGCCGCGCTCGTGTCGGCGCTCGAGGAGTACTTCGACTTCGACGAGGTCGTGTTCGTGTTCGGCGTGCTCGCCGACAAGGACGCCGACGGCATCGCCTCGGTGCTCGCCCGCACGGGCGGCGCGTTCCTCGTGACGCGCCCCGACTCGGAGCGCGCCCGCGACGCCGGCGAGGTGGCCGCGTCGGTCGCCGCCCGTATCGGGCCCGAGCGCGTGCAGGTCGTCGAGCGGCTCGACGACGCCCTCGACGAGGCGCGCGAATGGGCGAACGAGGCGCCGAAGCGCGCCGTGGTCGTGACCGGTTCGATCGGCCTCGTCGCCGAGGCGATGGAGATCGCCGCCGACCGCGGCTGGGGTCGCGCGTGAGCGGCGGCGAGTCCGCGGCCGCCGCGCCGCGCTCGGTGCAGCGCACCCTCGCCTCCATCGTGCTCGCGTTCGAGATCATCGTCGTCTTCCTCGCCGCGCTCGTGATCTGGGGCCTCGCGCCCACCGAGAACGGCACGTTCGACCTGCCGCCGTGGATCGCGCTGGCGGCCGGCGGCGTCGTGATCCTCGGCCTCGTGGCCACCATCGGACTCCTGCGGTTCCGGTGGGGCTACGGCGTCGGATGGGCCATCCAGGGGCTCATCCTCGCGTCGGGCCTCCTCAATCCGGCGATGTTCTTCGTCGGCGCCATCTTCGGCGGCCTGTGGGCGTACTGCGTGGTCGTCGGTGCACGGATCGACCGTGAACGGACGGCATCCGCCGATCCGGGGAAGGAACAGGAATGACGACCCCCATCGAGGAGACCCTCGTGCTCGTGAAGCCCGACGGCGTCGCGCGCAACCTGACCGGCGAGATCCTGCGCCGCATCGAGGCGAAGGGCTATTCCCTCGTCGACATCCGCATGCTGCAGCCCGACCGCGACCTGCTCGCGCAGCACTACGCCGAGCACGAGGGCAAGCCGTTCTACGAGCCGCTGCTGGAGTTCATGCAGTCGGGCCCCGTCGTCGCCATGCGCGTCGCCGGCAACCGCGTCATCGAGGGCTTCCGCATCCTCGGCGGCACCACCGACCCCACGACCGCGGCGCCCGGCTCGATCCGGGGCGACTTCGGCCGCGACTGGGGCCTCCGGGTGCAGCAGAACCTCGTGCACGGCTCCGACTCGGTGGAGTCGGCCGAGCGCGAGCTCGCCCTCTGGTTCGCCTGATCGGATGCCGCGCCGGCCGGGTCGCCCGGCCGGCGCGCGCGTCGTCGGGGCAGGCGCAGTCGCGGAGTGGGGAAGACCCGGGGGCCTAGCCGAAGAGGTTCTGCAGGTCGATCATCACCCGCGGGATGGCGTTCATCTGCGCCTGCGCGAGCACGATGACGATCGCGTAGCAGACGACCGTGATGAGCGGGATCCACTTGAACAGCTCGGCCGCGAACCGCCGGACGGGTGCCGACGCGGGAATACGACCCTCGCGCAGGTTGTGCAGGGTCACCACCCAGAAGGTCGGGATGGTCACCGCCCACGTGAGCATGCACCACGGGCACAGCACGTCGAGCACGTAGATGCTCTGGTAGATGAGCCAGCCCACGAAGACCAGCGCCCCGGCGACGCCCACGTTCAATCCGATCCAGAACCATCGGGCGAACTGCGCCCCGGCGAGGATCGCGACCGCGATCGTGATGACGACGGGCCAGGCCATCATGCCGATGAACGGATTCGGGAAGCCGAACACCGAGCCCTGCCACGATGCGAGGTTGGTGCTGCAGCCCACGAGCACTCCGACGTTGCAGTTCGGGACATGCTCGGGATCGGCCAGCACGAGGACCTTCTCGACCGACAGCTCGAACGCGGCGAGCAGGCCCAACGCCCCGGCGATCACGAGGAACACGGCGACCGCGACGGGTCGGGACCGCGGGGGAGTGTCCGGCATGTTCGTATTGTGGCATGCCGGTTCCACACGACCCTGTGAGAGCGTGCGATAATCGAAGGAGTCGCACGGGCCGCGCCCGGCGCGACGCAGACGAAGGCTTTGAGGATGCACCGCATCCGAGTAGGCGGTGAGACGCACCGCGAGACGTGGCGACACAGGCACCCAGCCGGTCGCAGCAGTGAGAAGGATTGGCGGTTCCGCGCAGGGCGCGAGACCGCTCGAGACGAGAACGGAGCGGATGGCGCGGCCGTCCACACCGTCGTAGGAGTGCACCAGAGATGGTGGAAGGCAACGACAACCACACGAACGAACCCGATTCCGGCAGCGGCACGCCGAAGCGACGCGGCGGCCTGTTCGGGGCCCGACGCAACGGTCGGGGTCGGCCGTCCGAGCGCACCGCGCTGAACGGCGAGTCCACGGTCGACGAGACGTCGACGGCAGCGACCGAATCGGATGCCGCTGAGGCGCGCTCGGTCGACGAGCTCGCCGTCGCGGCATCCGACGAGGTCGAGAAGGCGCCGGCCGCCGGCGCGACCGACGAGGCCGAGGCGAGCACCGACGAGGCCGACGACGCGGACGACGCCGCCGACGCCCCCGAGGCGGAGGAGACGGCCGCCGAGGCCGACGCCGAGCCCGAGTCGGCGCCCGAGCCCGTCTCGCCGATCCCCGCGACGCTGACGACGACCTCGCTCATCTTCCACGCGCCGCCCGTGCTCGTTCCCGCCGAGCGACCCGAACGGCCCGAGCGTGGCGACCGCGGCGGTGCCGGCGCTGCCGAGGAGTCCTCGAGCGTGCGCCGTCGCACGCGCCGCCGCAGCGGCGAGGAGGGTCGCCCGTCAGGCGACGAGCCCGCGAACACGGTCGTCAAGGTCCGCAAGCCCCGCGAGCCCGAGCTCATCACCGAGCCGCAGAAGGTCAAGGGCTCGACCCGTCTCGAGGCGAAGAAGCAGCGTCGCCGCGACGGCCGCGACGCCGGGCGTCGCCGCGCGGTCATCACCGAGGCCGAGTTCCTCGCGCGCCGCGAGTCGGTCGACCGCCAGATGGTCGTGCGCGCCAAGGACGGCCGCGTGCAGATCGGCGTCATGGAGGACGGCGTGCTCGTCGAGCACTACGTCGCCCGCAACCAGGACGCGTCGCTCATCGGCAACGTCTACCTCGGCCGCGTGCAGAACGTGCTGCCGAGCATGGAGGCCGCGTTCGTGGACATCGGCCGGGGCCGCAACGCGGTGCTCTACTCGGGCGAGGTCGACTGGGACGCCGCGGCCGAGAACGGCGAGAAGAACCAGCCCCGCCGCATCGAGCTCGCCCTCAAGCCGGGCGACCGGGTGCTCGTGCAGGTCACGAAGGACCCGGTGGGCCACAAGGGAGCCCGCCTCACCAGCCAGGTCTCGCTGCCCGGCCGCTACCTCGTGTACGTGCCGAACGGCTCGATGAACGGCATCAGCCGCAAGCTGCCCGACACCGAGCGCGCGCGCCTCAAGAAGATCCTCAAGGAGGTGCTGCCCGACAACGTCGGCGTCATCGTGCGCACCGCCGCCGAGGGCGCCACCGAGGAGCAGCTCACGCTCGACGTGAACCGCCTCATCGCGCAGTGGGCCGACATCTCGACGCAGCTCGAGAAGGTGCAGGCGCCCGCGCTGCTGCACTCCGAGCCCGATCTGCTGATCAAGATCGTCCGCGACGTCTTCAACGAGGACTTCCAGAAGATGATCATCTCGGGCGACGACGCGCGCGAGACGATCGAGCGGTACCTGCGCGCCGTGGCGCCCGACCTGCTCGAGCGCGTCGAGGCGTACACGGGTGAGCGCGACGCGTTCGACGAGTTCCGCATCACCGAGCAGATCGAGAAGGCCCTCGACCGCAAGGTCTGGCTGCCGTCGGGCGGGTCGCTCATCATCGACCGCACCGAGGCGATGACGGTCGTCGACGTGAACACCGGCAAGTTCGTCGGCTCGGGCGGCAACCTCGAGGAGACCGTCACCAAGAACAACCTCGAGGCGGCTGAGGAGATCGTGCGGCAGCTCCGGCTCCGCGACATCGGCGGCATCATCGTCGTCGACTTCATCGACATGGTGCTCGAGTCCAACCGCGACCTCGTGCTGCGGCGCCTCGTCGAGTGCCTCTCCCGCGACCGCACGAAGCACCAGGTCGCCGAGGTCACCTCGCTCGGCCTCGTGCAGATGACGCGCAAGAAGCTCGGCCTCGGCCTCCTCGAGTCGTTCAGCGAGCCCTGCGAGGTCTGCGCGGGGCGCGGCATCATCGTGCACCACGAGCCGATCATGAAGCACCGCGCGCCGCAGCAGCAGGTCGAGCGCCGCCGGGGTCGCGGCAGCGGCGGTGGCAGCCAGCCGCAGCAGCAGCCCGCCGAGGCCAAGGCGCACACGGGCACGCACGCGATCACCGAGGACGTGAAGCACGCCCTCGCCCAGATCGCCGCGTCGACCATCCCGCACGCCGACCACAGGCCGTCGACGGATGCCGCGCCCGCCGCCTCGGGCGGCGAGGCCGCGTCACCGGCAGCCGAGTCGGCCCGCGAGTCCGAGGTCGCCGCCGCGACGACCGAGTCCGCCCCGGCGGCAGCCGAGGTCTCCCCGAGCGGACGCGAGTCACAGCCGTCCTCGGGCGGACGCCGTCGCGGACGTCACCGCCGCGTGTCGCAGGAGCAGGGTCCCGCCGAGGTCTCGGCGACCGCTGCACCGGCGCGGGCCGAGTCCGGCGCGCCCGAGCGGGCCGCACGCGAGTCCGCGCCTGCTGCCGAGCCCGCCGCGGCGTCCGAGTCGCCTCGCGTCGACCTCGACCTCCCGCCCGCCGCGCCGGCCGAGCGCCGTCGCACCGTGCGGGCCGCCGACGCCGAAGTGCTCCTCGACTCCGTGCTCGACGCGCTGCCCGCCCCGAAGAAGGCCGGCGAGGGACGATCCCGCAGCCGACGCGTCTCGACGGCGGCGCTCAGCACCGCGGGCGGTCCGCCCGTGATCACGCGCGCCGACGGCACGACCGCGGGGGAGCACCAGGAGTAGGCCCGACCCGGGCGGTCCAGGCTGCGGCGCTGGCGCCGTCAGCCCTGGTGCCGCTCGGGCCCGCCCCGTCCGTGCCGCTCGCGCGGCGTGACCCGCAGTCCGCTCGCCGCCAGCCGGCGCACGAGCTCGCGCGGCGAGACGGGTTCGGCGCCCGCGGCCACGAGCTCGTCCCACCGCTCCACCGGGACGTCGTAGTGGTCGAGGTCGAAGGCGCGCGCCGGCACGCCGTTGCGCTCGGCGAAGGCGCGCAGCTCGGCGACCGAGCGGTCGCTTATGAGGTGAGCCCAGACCGTGCCGTGCTTCGGCCAGAGCGGCGTATCGATGAGTATCAAGTGAGCCCTCGCGGCGTGTCGCGCGTCATGGCCTTCACCATACGCCGCGCACAACCAAGCGGTGAGCAGGTGTGTACGATGTCGGGATGCACCCTGAGGGACGCCGCGCAGTGCGCTATCTAGCGAGTCTCCTCGCAGTGACTCTCTGTGTCGCGGGAGCGTTCGTTCTCTACGCGATAGGTGTTCGGGAGTGGTGGATTCTTGCCATCATCCTGCTTGGTCTGGCGGTGTTCGCAACCGTCGAGACGGTCCGTGTCTACCGCCAGACGAAACGCTCCGTCGTGCAGATGAAGGCTCGCGGCGAGCGGCGTCTCCGGATGGATGAGATTCGTCGGATCGCTAATGGTGAAGAGCCGTTCTAGGTGATCCATACACCGACCGGAGCGGCGTGTCGATGAGCACGGTCATGGGCCCGATCCTACGCGTCGGTCCGCGCGACGCGCCGGGTGACGCGCGTTTGACCGGCCCCGGGGCATCCGGTAGACTCGACCGCTGGTGCCACCGGCTTATCCCGGTGTGCCCGCACAGTTTTCTGGCAGTGACGACCCTCCATCCCGCTGGGGTCCCGCGCAGTGACATCCCATCAGACACCGGAGCCTCGGCTCCCCAGAGATAGGTACGAGTAGTGGTTTACGCAGTAGTGCGCGCCGGCGGTCGGCAGGAGAAGGTCGAAGTCGGCACCATCGTGACGATGGACCGGATCAAGGCGGACAAGGACGGCAACGTCCAGCTCACGCCGGTCCTCTTCGTCGACGGCGACAAGATCACCTCCGACGCCAAGTCGCTCGCGAAGATCACGGTCACGGCCGAGGTCCTGAACGACCTCCGCGGTCCCAAGATCGTGATCCAGAAGTTCAAGAACAAGACCGGCTACAAGAAGCGCCAGGGCCACCGTCAGGAGCTCACGCGCGTCAAGATCACCGGCATCAAGTAGCAGCGGCCCGCAAGGAGAAGCAGACATGGCACACAAAAAGGGAGCGAGCTCGACTCGCAACGGTCGTGACTCGAACGCGCAGCGCCTCGGCGTGAAGCGCTTCGGCGGTCAGGTCGTCAGCGCCGGCGAGATCCTCGTCCGCCAGCGCGGCACCCACTTCCATCCGGGTGCGGGCGTCGGTCGCGGTGGCGACGACACGCTCTTCGCGCTCGAGGCCGGCGCCGTGCAGTTCGGCACCAAGGGCGGCCGCAAGGTCGTCAACATCGTGGCGGCCGGCGAATAGCCGACCGATCGGTCGTGTGAGGGCGGGCTTCGGCTCGCCCTCACGCATTTTCCAGAGCAGGAGGAGGGCTGCGGCATGGTCAGCTTCGTCGACCGCGTGACGCTGTTCGTGCGGGCCGGCCACGGCGGCAACGGCTGCGTGTCGGTGCGCCGCGAGAAGTTCAAGCCGCTCGCCGGCCCCGACGGCGGCAACGGCGGCCACGGCGGCGACATCGTGCTCGTCGCCGACCCGCAGGTCACGACCCTGCTGGCGTACCACGGGCGGCCGCACCGCTCATCCGAGAACGGCCAGCCCGGCATGGGCGACAACCGCTCGGGCGCCGCAGGCGAGACGCTCGAACTCCCCGTGCCCGTCGGCACGGTCGTGAAGGACGAGGAGGGCGTCGAGCTCGCCGACCTCGACCAGCCCGGCCTGCGCTTCGTGGTCGCACCGGGCGGCCTCGGCGGCCTCGGCAACGCGGCACTCGCGAGCACGAAGCGCAAGGCGCCCGGCTTCGCGCTGCTCGGCACGCCCGGCTACGAGGGCGAGGTCGCCCTCGAGCTCAAGACCATCGCGGATGTCGCGCTCGTCGGCTTCCCGTCGGCGGGCAAGTCGAGCCTCATCGCCGCACTCTCGGCCGCACGGCCGAAGATCGCGGACTACCCGTTCACCACGCTGCATCCGAACCTCGGCGTCGTGCAGGCGGGCGATCACCGTTACACCGTGGCCGACGTGCCCGGCCTCATCGAGGGCGCGAGTGAGGGCAAGGGCCTCGGCCTCGAGTTCCTCCGCCACGTCGAGCGATGCTCCGCGCTCCTGCACGTCATCGACTGCGCGACCCTCGAGCCCGGTCGCGACCCCGTCAGCGACCTCGACGTGATCCTCGCCGAGCTCGCCGCCTATCCCGTGCCCGAGGGCCAGGTGCCCCTGCTCGACCGCCCGCAGCTCATCGCGCTGAACAAGGTCGACGTGCCCGAGGCCCGCGAGCTGGCCGACTTCGTGCGTCCCGAGTTCGAGGCGCGCGGCTACCGCGTGTTCGAGATCTCGACCGTGAGCCACGAGGGCCTCCGCCAGCTCGGCTACGCGCTCGGCGAGCTCGTCGACGAAGCCCGTGCGGCCGCCGCCGCGGCGCCCGCACCCGAGCGCATCGTGATGCGGCCGAAGGCCGTCGACGAGGCCGGGTTCGTCGTGCGCCCCGAGGGCGGCAGCTACGGCACCATCTACCGCGTGCTGGGCGCGAAGCCCGAGCGCTGGGTCGCGCAGACCGACTTCACCAACGACGAGGCCGTCGGCTACCTCGCCGACCGCCTGGCCCGCCTGGGCGTCGAAGACGAACTCGTGCGCGCCGGCGCGGTCGCCGGCTCGACCGTCGTGATCGGCCCCGGCTCGGGCGTCGTGTTCGACTGGGAGCCCACGCTCACGTCGACGGCCGAACTCATCACCGCGCGGCGCGCCCCCGCGGTGCCCCGCGCCGCCCCCCGCCGCGCGCCGCGCGCCCAGCGCCGCAGCGAGTACCACGAGCGCATGGACGCGAAGGCCGAGGCCCGTGCCGAGCTGCAGCGCGAGCGCGAGGCCGGGATCTGGGCCGAGGACGAGGACGCGATCGGGACCACCGAGCCCGGTACGGAGGACGACGACCGGTGACCCCGCGCACGCGCGCCGACATCCCGAACGCCCGTCGCATCGTCGTGAAGGTGGGCTCGTCGTCCATCAGCGGCGAGAACGCCGGCCAGATCGGCCCGCTCGTCGACGCCCTCGCCGCGGCGCACGAGCACGGCACCGAGGTGGTGCTCGTCTCGTCGGGCGCGATCGCCACGGGCATGCCGTACCTGAGGCTCGACGAACGGCCCAACGACCTCGCAACGCAGCAGGCCGCGGCATCCGTGGGGCAGAACCTGCTGGTGTTCCGCTACCAGGACTCGCTCGATCGCTACGGCATCGTCGCAGGCCAGGTGCTGCTCACCGCGGGCGACCTCGAGCACGCGACACCGCGCTCCAACGCCCAGCGCGCCATGGACCGGCTCCTCGCCCTGCGCATCCTGCCCATCGTCAACGAGAACGACACCGTGGCGACGCATGAGATCCGGTTCGGCGACAACGACCGGCTGGCCGCGATGGTGGCCGAGCTCATCGGCGCCGACCTGCTCGTGCTGCTCTCCGACGTCGACGCGCTCTACACGAAGCCGCCGCACCTCGAGGGTGCCGAGCGGATCGAGCACGTGCCGTTCGGCGACCCGCTCGCGGGCGTCGAGATCGGGTCGATCGGACGCGCCGGCGTCGGCACCGGGGGAGCGGAGACCAAGGTCTCGGCCGCCCGCATCGCCGCGGAGTCGGGTGCCGCCGTGCTCATCACCGCCACGCCGCTCGTGTCGCAGGCGCTCACGGGCGCCGAGGTGGGCACCTGGTTCGACGCGGCCCCCGTTCGTCACACGGCCGGGGCGTAGGCCGCGCTCGCCTAGGCTGGTGCCATGGAGCACTCCGACCTCGACACGACGGTGATCGACGCGCGGCTCGCCGCCGCGAAGGAGGCGTCGTATCGGCTCGCCCGCGCCACGACGGCCGAGAAGGATGCCGCGCTCGAGCGCGTCTCGTCGCTGCTCCGCGAGCGCACCGCCGAGATCATCGCCGCCAATGCCCGCGACCTCGAGGCGGGCGGCGAGGCCGGCCTCTCCAGCGGACTCCTCGACCGCCTCGCCCTCGACGAGCGCCGGGTCGGCGCCCTCGCCGACGCCGTGCTGGAGGTCATCGCGCTCACCGACCCGATCGGCGACACCGTCAGCGGCCGTTCGCTGCCGAACGGCGTCCGCATCGACCAGGTGCGGGTGCCGCTCGGCGTCGTCGGCGCGATCTACGAGGCGCGACCCAATGTGACGATCGACATCGCCGTGCTCGCGCTGAAGAGCGGCAACGCGGTCGTGCTGCGCGGCGGCACGGCCGCCGAGCAGACCAACCACGTGCTCCTCGGCGTGCTGCGCGACGCTCTCGAGTCGGTGGGCCTCCCCGCCGACGGCGTGCAGACCGTCGACGACTTCGGCCGCGCCGGAGCCCGCCACCTCATGCAGGCCCGCGACTACGTCGACGTGCTCATCCCGCGCGGGAGCGCCGGACTCATCCGCGCGGTCGTCGACGAGGCGAAGGTGCCCGTCATCGAGACGGGCGCCGGCGTCGTGCACATGTTCCTCGACGCATCCGCTCGCGAGGACTGGGCCGTCGAGCTCGTGCACAACGCGAAGGTGCAGCGACCGAGCGTGTGCAACGCCCTCGAGACGCTGCTCGTGCACCGCGACGCCGCCGAGCGCCTGCTGCCGGCGGTGCTCGACCGGCTCGAGGCATCCGGCGTCACCGTGCACGCCGACGAGCGCGTGCACGCCCTGCGACCCGAGACCGTGCCCGTGACCGACGAGGACTGGGCGACCGAGCACATGAGCCTCGACCTCTCGGTGGGCATCGTCGACTCGATGGACGACGCGCTGCGACACATCCGCCGCTACTCCACGAAGCACACCGAATCGATCGTCACGAACGACCTCGGCAACGCCGAGCGCTTCCTCAACGAGGTGGATGCCGCGGCGGTCATGGTGAACGCCTCGACGCGCTTCACCGACGGGGCGGAGTTCGGCTTCGGTGCCGAGGTCGGCATCTCGACGCAGAAGCTGCATGCCCGCGGGCCCATGGGCCTGCCCGAGCTCACGAGCACGAAGTGGATCGTGCGCGGCGCCGGGCACGTGCGCGCCTGACCTCGCTAGACTGTCACGAGCAACACCCGCAGGATCGAAAGGAACGGCGAATGAGCCTCACGACCGCAGTGCTGACCGGCACGGTGCTGACCGAGACGGTGCACGCGAGGGAGCTCCCCGTGGAGGCGTGGGTCTACGGACTCGTGGCGCTCATCATCTTCGCCGCCCTGGCCTTCGTCACGGCGTCGTACCGCGACGTCGCGAACCGTCACCGGTCCAAGGCCGAGGCCTATGCGGCGCGCCACGGCGGGGGCGAGCACGGCGGCCACTGAGGTCGCGCCATGAGCGGCGGGAGCGGCCGACCACGCATCGGCGTGATGGGCGGCACGTTCGATCCGATCCACCACGGCCACCTGGTCGCGGCCAGCGAGGTCGCCCAGTCGTACGGCCTCGACGAGGTCGTCTTCGTGCCGACGGGGGAGCCGACGTACAAGTCGGTGGTCACCCCGGCCGAGCACCGCTACCTCATGACGGTCATCGCGACCGCGTCGAACCCGAGCTTCACCGTGAGCCGCGTCGACATCGATCGCGGCAAGCCGACGTTCACGATCGACACCCTCCGCGACATCCGAAGAGAGCGCCCCGAGGCGGAGCTCTTCTTCATCACGGGAGCCGACGCGATCGCCCAGATCCTCAGTTGGCGCGACGTGGAGGAGCTCTGGGAGCTCGCCCACTTCGTGGCTGTGAGTCGTCCGGGACATGACCTGTCCGTTTCGGGTTTGCCCGAGCAGGACGTAAGCTTGCTGGAGGTCCCGGCACTGGCGATCTCGTCGACCGACTGCCGAGACCGGGTACGCCGGGGTTTCCCGGTGTGGTACTTGGTGCCTGATGGGGTCGTCCAGTACATCTCCAAGCACCACCTCTATCGGAGTGTCGAATGACGTCGTCGCAGGAACCGCCGCTGACGCGGCGAGAGATGCGAGAACGCGAACGCCTGCTCGAGCAGCAGGCGGCTTCGTCGACCCCCGACGCCCCGAGCGCCCCGACCCCTGCGCCGCAGGCTCCGCCCGCGCAGCAGCAGGTGCCGCCGCGAGCCCAGGTGCCGCCGGCCCCGCCACAGTCCGTGCCGGCTCCGCCGCAGGCGCCCCCGACCGACTCCACGGCGCCCCGTCCGGCCGGCGGATTCGCCGACCCGTCGTCGCCGTTCGGCGGCGCGATCGCGTCGCCGCCCTCGGCTGCGCCCGGCAGCGCGTTCCCGCCGCAGTTCGATCCCACCGCCTCCGCCCCGCCGCGCCAGGAGCCCGTGCCCGAGCCCTCGACGCCCGAGCGCACGCTCACGCGTCGTGAGCTGCGGGCGATGCTCGACGCGCACGCGGCGGGCGAGTTCCACGACCTCGACATCTTCGACGAGCTCGGGCCCGAGACGCCGTCCGCGCCCGGGCCCGTCGCGCCCGGGCCCGTCGCGCCCGCGCCTGCGGCTCCCGTGCCGAGCGCGACGTCGAACCCGTTCGGCCAGCCGCCGGCACCGATGCGTGCGCCCGCACCGCACCAGATCGCGGATGCCGCGATCGCCGACGAGCCTGCCGCCGCTCCCAAGCCGGTCGGGCACTGGACGTCGCAGCTCGACGCCCCGATCGAGCGGGCCGAACCGTTCGACCAGCTGCTGTCGCGCGGCGGCATCAGCCACGGCGTCCCGACGACCACCAACGCGCTCATCCTGCCCAACCTGCCCGATCAGGGCCCGATGAGCGACGCGCTCGCGAAGAGCGGCGAGGTCATCGTGACCGGCTCCATCGACCTGCCGCGCAGCTTCGGCGCGACGGGCGTGCATCCCAGCCAGATCGACTCCTCCGACGTCGACCGCCTGTTCGACCAGGTCGAGGACGGCGCGGGCGTCGGCGCCCCCGTCGCGGCCACGCGGGCGATCAGCACCCAGAACAACGCACGCGCCATGATGGCGCCGCCGAAGAAGGAGGGCATGAACGTTCCGCTCGTGCTCGCCGTCACCGCCGGCGTGCTCGCCCTCGGCGTCGTCGCCACCCTCATCATCGGCGCGGTCGCCGGCCTGTTCTGATCGCCGCGTCATCACCAGCTACCGGAAGTGAGCGTATGACCGCATCCGACCAGGCACTCGACTCGCTCGCCCTCGCGGCGCGCGCGGCCGACTCGAAGGGCGGCGAGGACCTCGTCGCCCTCGACGTGTCGGTTCCGCTGCCCTTCGCCGACGTGTTCCTCATCGTCACGGGCACGTCCGAGCGCAACGTGATCGCGATCGCCGACGAGGTCGAGGACGTGCTCCGCAAGGCCGGCGCCAAGACGCACCGCCGCGAGGGCCACGACGCCGGACGGTGGGTGCTGCTCGACTTCGGCGACCTCGTCGTGCACGTCTTCCACCGCGAGGAGCGACTCTACTACGGCCTCGAGCGCCTGTGGCTCGACTGCCCGGTGCTGCCGGTCGCGCCGCTGCTCGCGGCGGGCAGCGGCAGCTCCGCGAACTGAGCGCGCGGCGTCCGCGGCATCCGTCGGCTGAGCACCGCTCGATTTCTTCGGAGGCCCCCGGCTGGTGTAAGCTCAATTCGTTGCCCCGAACGGGGCGCACGGGTCTGTGGCGCAGCTGGTAGCGCACCTGCATGGCATGCAGGGGGTCAGGGGTTCGAGTCCCCTCAGATCCACCAATACACGGAATGGCCGGTCGCGGAAGCGCCGGCCATCGTCGTCTTCGGAGTCTGCGCAGACGCCCAGCGAGCCCGCGTTAGGCTCGAACGGTGGACCTCAGAGACATCCCGCTCACGACCATCGACGGCGAGACGACGACCCTGGCCGAGTACGACGACCGCGTCGTGCTGGTGGTGAACGTCGCCTCGCGGTGCGGGCTGACGCCGCAGTACGAGAAGCTCGAGGCGCTGCAGCGCGAGTACGGCGAGCGCGGCTTCACCGTGCTCGGCTTCCCCTGCAACCAGTTCGCCGGCCAGGAGCCGGGGAGCTCCGAGGACATCAAGTCCTTCTGCTCGATGACCTACGGCGTGACGTTCCCGCTCATGGCCAAGGTGAAGGTCAACGGGCGCAAGCGGCATCCGCTCTACGTCGAGCTCACGAAGGCGCCGGATGCCGCGGGCAAGGCCGGGCGCGTGACCTGGAACTTCGAGAAGTTCCTGCTGCTGCCCGACGGCGAGGTCGTCCGATTCCGCCCCAACGTGCAGCCCGACGACCCGGCGGTGCTCGCGGTCATCGAGCGAGGCCTCGCGGAGGCCGCGGCCGCCTGAGGCTCGAGGGAGTTCCGGCGGCGCGTTTCCTTGACCCCTTCGCCGGGCCGACCCACAATTGGGGGGTCCGGCAATGCACGGGAAGCGGGGGAGCCATGACCGACGCGTACTCACGTCAGATCGTCGACCAGGGGGCGCAGGCCGGCTATCCGGCCCAGCAGCCCGATGACACCGTGGTGATGCCCGCGGGTCCCCAGCCCGAGTCGGGCGGTGGGTCCTCGCAGCGCTCGTCGTCGCGTGTCTGGGGCCGCGACCTGCGGTTCATGCTCGTCGTGCTCGTGGGCATCGTCGTGCTGTTCCTCGCGTTCGCGCTGCTCATCGCGTTCAGCCCGACCGGAGCAGCGATCAGCGCGCTCGCGGTGATCGCCGCGCCGATCGCCACGATGGTCGCCGCCTACTACGGGATCTCGCTGGCGCTGCGCCAGGTCGCCGACGCCCGGGCCACCGCCGAGGCCGCAGAGGAACGCGCGCGCGCCGCGGAGTCGAGCGCACGCGACTCCGACTCGTGGGCCGCGCAGATGGAGTCCGGCCTCCGGGTCGCGGTCGCCAAGCTCCGGGCCGCGGGCGAGAGCACGCGCGACGTCGAACGCGCAGCGGGCACGCCCGACGACTTCTTCTGATCCCCTGATCGACGGATGCCGCGGCGGCCGCCTCGAGCCCGACGCCGCGGCATCCGCCTGCCCTGCGAGGTTCGGCCGGGCTCAGCGGGGGAAGCCGGACGGCCTCAGAGGTCGGCGAGCACCGACACCGGACGCTCGATGCAGCGCGCGACGAACGTGAGGAACGCCGCCGCCTCGGCGCCGTCGCACACGCGGTGGTCGAAGGAGAGCGTGAGCTCGGTCACCGTGCGCACGGCCAGCGCGCCGTCGACGACCCACGGCCGCTCGACGAGGCGCCCGATGCCGAGCATGCCCGCCTCGGGGTGGTTGATGATCGCGGCGGAGCCGTCGACGCCGAGCGTGCCGTAGTTGTTCAGCGTGAACGTGCCGCCGGTGAGCGCGGACGGCGGGAACGCGCCCGACGCCGCCTCCTCGCTGCGTGCGCCGATCGCGTCGCGCAGCTCGCGCAGCGACATCCGCCCCGCGCCGTGCACCACGGGCACGAGCAGGCCGCGTGGCGTCTGCGCGGCGATGCCGAGGTTCACGTCGCCGTGCAGCAGGATCTCGTCGTGCTCGGCGTCGAAGCTCGAGTTGAGCAGCGGATGCCTCGCCAGCCCGGCCACGATGAAGCGCGCCACGAGCGCCGTGACGCCGAAGCGCTCGCCGGTCGCCTCCTGCAGCTGCCGGCGCGCCGCGAGCAGCTCGGTCGCGTCGACGTCCATCCAGACGGTCGCCTCGGGGATCTCGCGGCGCGATCGCGAGAAGTGCGCCGCGGCGGCGCGTCCCATCCGGTCGAGCGGCACGCGGCGGTCGCCCGCCGGCTCGGTCGTCGGGCCGGCGGATGCCGCGAGCTCGCGCTCGGGCGTCGGGGGCTCGGCGGCCGTGGTCTCGGTCGCGGCCGTCGTCGTGCCCTCGAGCTCCTGCACGTACGCCTCGACGTCGCGGCGCCGCACGAGGTGGTCGGGACCCGAACCGTCGAGCTGGCTCGCGTCGAAGCCGTGCTCGCGGGCGATCCGCCGCACGATCGGGGAGACGACGGGGGAGCGGCGTGCGGGGTCCAGCCGGGCAGGCGCGGGCCCGGTCGCGGTGCGGCCGGTGTTCCCGGGCCCGCCCGAGCCACCGGTGCCGCCTGCGCCCGTCCCGGCGGGACGCCGCCGGCGACCGAACCGCGTCGGTGCCGCGGCCGACCGCTTCGTCGCGGTCGTCGCCTTGGTGCCGTAGCCGATGAGCACCGCGCCCGACTCCTCGGAGGCGGCCTCGGTGGGCACGGCGATGCCGGGCTCGGCGGCGACCGGTGCGGGCGCGGCATCCGTCTGCGCCTCGGTCGCGGGCGCGGCATCCGTCGTCGCTTCGGCGGCGGGCGCGGCATCCGAGGCGACCTCGGCGCCGACGGGCGCGAGCGTCATGAGCACGTCGCCGGCGTGCAGTACCTGGCCGACCTCACCGCCGAGCGTCTCGACGACGCCGGCGAACGGGGTCGGCAGTTGCACGACCGACTTCGCGGACTCGAGCTCGACGACGGGCTGGTCGATGCCGACCTCGTCACCGGGTGCGACGAGCCAGGCGACGACCTCGGCCTCGGTGAGGCCCTCGCCGAGGTCGGGCAGGATGAAGTCGCGGCCCATCAGTCGTCCCACTCCCACGTGTCGAGCGCGGCGAGCACGCGGTCGGGCGTGGGCAGGTGGTACTCCTCGAGCTTCGGCGACGGGAACGGGATGTCGAAGCCGGTGATGCGCAGCACGGGCGCCGAGAGCCAGTGGAAGTTGCGCTCGGTCACCCGGGCCGCGACCTCGGCGCCGTAGCCGCCGAACTGCGCGGCCTCGTGGATCACGGCGGCCCGCGAGGTCTTGCGCACGGATGCCCCGACGGTCTCGTCGTCGAAGGGGGAGAGGCTGCGCAGGTCGACGACCTCGATCGACAGGTCCTCGGCCGCGGCGGCGTCGGCCGCCTCGAGGGCCGTGCGGACGGTCGGTCCGTAGGCGAGCAGGGTCACGTCGGTGCCCTCGCGCACCACGACGGCGCGGTCCATGGGCGCGGTGCGCACGGGCAGCGACATCTCGGCCTTCGACCAGTAGCGGCTCTTCGGCTCCATGAACACGACCGGGTCGTCGCTCTCGATCGCCTCGCGCAGCATCGAGTACGCGTCGGCGGGGTTCGACGGCATCACGACCGTGAGTCCGGGCGTCGACGTCCAGTACGCCTCGGAGGAGTCGGAGTGGTGCTCGACGCCGCCGATGGCGCCGGCGCAGGGGATGCGCACGACCATCGGCAGCGTCATCCGGCCCTTCGTGCGGTTCCGCATCTTCGCGACGTGCGAGACCATCTGCTCGAACGCGGGGTAGCTGAACGCGTCGAACTGCATCTCGACGACCGGGCGCATGCCGTACATGGCCATGCCCACCGCGGTGCCGACGATGCCGGACTCGGCCAGCGGCGAGTCCCAGATGCGGTCCTCGCCGAAGCGCTCCTGGAGGCCGTCGGTGACGCGGAACACGCCGCCGAGCGGGCCGACGTCCTCGCCGTAGACGACGACGCGGTCGTCGGCCTCCATGGCGTCGCGGAGCGCGGCGTTGAGCGCGCCGGCCATCGTGAGCTGCGTGGGCGCGGATGCCTCGGCGGCGTCGGGCTTGGTCGAGGTCGCGGTCATCGGGCGGCTCCGGCGTGGTCGGCGGCGTGCATCGCGGCGTCGGCGAGCTCGGCTTCGAGGCGTGCGCGCTGCTCGAGGAGCGAAGCGCGCTCCCGGCCGTACACGTGGTCGAACAGCTCCAGCGGGTCGAGCTCGGCCTCGGCGGTCATGACCTCTCGCGTGTGCGCGGCGACGGCCTCCGCGGCATCCGCGATCTCGGCCCGCGCCGACTCGCTCAGCGCGCCCTCGGAGACGAGGTACTTCTCGAGGCGCTCGATCGGGTCGCGGCGCTTCCAGTGCTCGACGTCGCGCGAGTGGCGGTACCGCGTCGGGTCGTCGGAGTTCGTGTGCGCCTCGATCCGGTAGGTGAGGCCCTCGATGAGCGTCGGTCCGCCGCCGGCGCGGGCGCGCTCGACGGCGGCGTGGGTCACCGCGTACATGGCCGCGACGTCGTTGCCGTCGACGTGGTAGCCGGGCATGCCGTAGCCGACGGCCTTGTCGGCGAGGGTGACGGCGCGCGTCTGCCGCGACACCGGCGTCGAGATGGCGAAGCCGTTGTTCTGGATCAGGAAGACGGTGGGCGTCTGCCAGACCGCCGCGAAGTTGAACGCCTCGTGCGCGTCGCCCTCGCTGGTGGCGCCGTCGCCGAGGTACGTCATCGTCACGATCGGGTCCTGGCGCAGGCGGGCGGCGTGCGCCAGCCCCACGGCGTGCAGCGCCTGCGTCGCGAGCGGGGTCGCCTGCGAGGCCGTGCGGTGGGCGTGCTGGTCGTAGCCGTTGTGCCAGTCGCCGCGGAACGAGGCGAGGATGCCGCCGGGCTCGATGCCGCGGGTCAGCAGCGCGATGCTGTCGCGGTAGGTCGGGAAGAACCAGTCGCGCGCCTCGATCGCCGAGATCGCGCCGATCTCGCACGCCTCCTGGCCGTAGGCGGAGGGGTAGGTTGCGAGGCGTCCCTGCTTCGTGAGGGCGGTGACCTGCACGTCGAATCGGCGTGCGACGACCATGCGCCGATACAGCTCGACGAGCGTCTCGACCTCGGGGAGCTCGAAGCCGCCGGCGGCCGCGCCGTGCACCGCGTGGCCGGCGTTGTCGAGCAGCCGGATCGGTTTCTCGGACGGGAGGGCGCGGACGCTGTGGTGCTCGACATTGAGGCTCATACGGCCATCGTCCGCCCATCCGGAGGCGCTCGCTGGACGTCTCGGACAAGCGTGAACGAACGGCACTGCCAGCGTGAAACGGTTGCCGTTCGTCCGCCCGGAGCGGCCTCAGGTGCGCCAGATGTCCAGGGTCTGCGCGGGCGGATGGCCGTCGAGTTCGGCGAGGATCAGGTGCGACCGCGTGGACACCACGCCCGGCATGTCGTGGATGTCGCGGAGGATGGCCTGGCTCAGCTGCTCGTGGTCGGGCGCGCTCACCGTGAGCATGATGTCGATGTCACCCGAGACGGCCTGCACCTTCTCGACGAAGGGGAGGGTGGCGAGCTTCGCGGCGATCTGCTCCCACGACACCTCGCCGATGCGCACGACGACGAGCGCCGAGATGTTCAGGCCGATCGCCTTGCGGTCGATCTGCGCTCCGAAGCCCGTGATGACGCCGCGCTTCTGCAGCTGCTGCACGCGGTTGTGCGCGGCCGTGCGGGAGATGTGGACGCGCTCCGCGAGCGTGCGCACGGAGAGGCGGCCGTCGCGACTGAGCTCCGCGACGATGCGCCGATCGATGCTGTCGAGCGGCTCGTTCCGGTGCGGTGCTGGCTGGGTCATCGTCGTCCTCGGTGCTCAAGCCCAGCGTAGCGGCTGCGGCGCTTCGCGCGACGGAGGGATGCGCGCATCGGGGCGTGCCTGACGGCCCGCGGAAGGAGCGGCCAGACGGCGCCGATGCCGCGGATCCATCCGTTCGCGATGCGCTCGGTGCGCGGCGTCCAGCGGAAGCCGTACGCCTCGCGGACGGGCGCCGGCAGGAGCGCCGCGGTGAGGAGCCGAACGGGGGCGAGGAGCGTCGCCGCACCGGCCGGGAACCCGGCCTCCCGCGACAGCAGCGCGCGCGCGACCGCACGGGCCTCGTCGCCCACCGCCAGCCGCTCGGCGCGGTCGGTCCACCACGCGTCGAACTCGGCTCGCGTCTCGGGCCATCCCTCGCGCGTCGCCTGGAGTCGGTGGCCCACCGCGGCGTATCCGCGGACGATGGCGTCGCCCGTCGCCTCATCGACCGGGCCCCAGAGCCGCTCCCGCAGCTCGAGCGCCACCGCCGCGAGCGTCGAGGCCACCCAGCGCTGCGCATCCGCGTCGAACGCACTGTAGGCCGGGCGTCCGTCGCCGGCGGTGGCGCGCACGGGCACGTGCGCCGCGTTGACCGCCCGGACCGCGGCACGCACGGTCTCGTCGTCGCCGAAGCCGATCGCGTAGATGTAGTCGAGGGTGCCGACGAGACGATCGAGCGGGCGGGTGCGGAAGTCGCTGTGCCGCACCACGCCGTGGGCGATCCGGGGATCGGCGAGCTGCAGGAGGAGGGCCGCGCCGCCGCCGAGCAGCAGCACGCCCTCCGCGCCGTGCCGGCGGAACACCTCGAGCTCGTCCTGGTCGCGCATCCGTACCAGTCTGGACTGCGCGGGCGGGCCTCGCGGACCGACCGGCCGGTCAGTACCAGTTGACCGCCTCGGAATGGGCCCACGCCGCGCACGGCGAGCCGTAGCGGGCTTTGATGTAGCCGAGGCCCCAGTTGATCTGCGTGGCAGCGTTCGTGCGCCAGTCGGCACCCGCGCTCGCCATCTTGCTGCCGGGCAGCGACTGCGGGATGCCGTATGCGCCGCTCGACGCGTTGTAGGCGTCGGCGCGCCAGCCCGACTCCCGTGTCCAGAGCAGGTCGAGGCACCGGAACTGGTCGGAGCCCCAGCCATAGGCCCCCATGCGGCTCGCGGCGTACGCTTTCGCCCCCGCCCGGTCGACGACGACGCCCGGCGGTGGCGGACCGCTGCTGCCGCCGCTCGACGCCCCGGCCGCTGCGGCGGCGGCAGCGGCGGCGGCCCGGGCGGCCTGCTCCCGGGCGACCTGCTCGCCGATCCGGTACTGCCGCTCGAGCTCGACCGTGCGGTCGCGCAGGCTCGCGAGCTGGGCGTAGAGGGTGTCGAGCACGCCCTGCTGCTCGACCACGCGCGCCTCGGCGGCCTCGTGCGCCGCCTCGGCCTCGACGGCGGCCGCCATGGCCTCGGCGGCGAGGCGCGTGCGCTCGGACTCCGCGACGTCCGCCTGGTCGCTCAGCGCCGCGGCATCCGCTCGCGTGGCCTTCGCCTGTGCCGCGACCCCGCCGTAGAGGTCGGCGAGCTGCGCCGCGCGGGAGAGCCCCATGAGCAGGTCGGATGCGCTGCCGTCGTCGAAGAAGAGCCGCAGTCCCACGTCCGCGCCGCCCGAGCGGGCGAGTACCGCGCTCACGCGTCCGAGGCGGGCGGCGGATGCCTCGGCTTCGGCCGCGGCGGCGTCGGCCCGCGTGCGCAGGGTCGTCGCGCGCGTCTCGGCGGCGGCGCGCGCCGACTCGGCTGCAGCGGATGCCGCGGCGGCCTCGACGGCGGCGTCGCCGAGGCGCCCGGCCTCCGCCTCGAGCTCGTCGACGAAGGCGGTGATGCGCGTCGCCTCGGCCTCGCGCGTCGTCACGTCGGCCTTCGCGGCCTGCACCTCGTCCCAGGTCGGATAGTCCTCGGCGACGGCCGGCACGGCGGGCAGGGCGAGCACGGCGAGCACCACCGCGATGCCCGCGACCACCTTCCCTCCGATTCGCACAGGACCCCCTCCGAGCCCCGCGAGTCTACCCACGAGCCTGCTCGGCGGACGTTCGGACACGCAGCGTACACTCGGGCCGGTGCGAACGACGAGAACGACGATCCTGCCGCTGCTGGCCGTGGCCGTGCTCGCCGGTACCGCCGCCTGTGTCGCGCCGCCGCCCGCCGAGCGGACGCCCGAGGAGGCCGCGCCGTCGCGGTCCGTCGATCCCGTCGGCGACTGGGTCGACGAGCGGATGTCGGAGCTGACCGCCGAGCAGAAGGCGGCCGCGCTGCTCATGCTCCACGCCCCGGGCGTCGACCCCGCGCCGCTGCGCGCCTACGTCGACCAGGGCGTGTCGGGGCTCATCCTCATGGGCGACAACATGCCCGCGACCCCGCCCGAGCTGGCCGAGCTGACGGCGTCGGTGCAGGCCGATCCCGAGGCCCCCACGCTCATCGGGATCGACGAGGAGGGCGGCGAGGTGCAGCGACTGCCCTGGGACGGCCAGCCCGGCGCGGACGTGCTGCGCAACGAGCCGCCCGCGGCATCCGAGGACGCGTTCGCCGCCCGCGCCACGGCTCTCGCCGATGCGGGCGTCTCGGTGAACTTCGGGATCGTCGCCGACGTCACGCCCGATCCCGAGTCGTTCATCGCGGGCCGCATCCTCGGGACCGACCCGAGGGCTGCCGCCGATCGCGTGGCCGCAGCCGTGTCGGGCGAGCGCCACGTCGTGGAGAGCACGCTCAAGCACTTCCCGGGCCACGGCGCCGCTCCCGGCGACTCGCACACGAGCATCCCGACGGCTCCCCTCACGATCGACGAGTGGCGCGCCGGACCGGCCGTCCCGTTCGAGGCGGGCATCGACGCCGGCGCCGAGCTCGTGATGACGGGTCACCTGGCGTACCCGGCGATCGACCAGGCGCCGGCGTCGCTCTCGCCGGAGTGGCACCGGATCCTCCGCGATGAGCTGGGCTTCGACGGCGTCGTCGTGAGCGACGACATGCTCATGCTGCAGCGCAACGACCTGCCCGAGTACGCCGATCCGGGCGAGAACGCCGTGCGCGCGGTCGCCGCCGGCTGCGACCTGCTCCTCTACGTGCTGCCTGCTGATCCGGCGGAGGTCGGCATCTCGGTCGACGGCCTCGTCGGGTCCCTGACGGGCGCCGTCGAGTCGGGCCGTCTGAGCGAGGAGCGCCTCGACGACGCGGTCGAGCGGGTGCTCACGCTCCGTCGCACGATCGCCGTCGAGGAGGCGGATTCCGGACCCGGGGAATAGACGCGACATATCAATGCGTTCGTATCGAGTGTGGCTGATCCGGCCGCACGAACCGAACACGGAGAACAACGCACTATGACGAGCACCGCCACGATCGAGATCCCCGGCTACCGAGTGGGCACCTGGAAGGTCGACACCGCGCACAGCGAGGTCGGCTTCAGCATCCGCCACCTCATGATCAGCAAGGTGAAGGGCAAGTTCGAGCGCTTCGACGCCACCTTCGTCACGGCCGAGAACCCCCTCGACTCCCAGGTGACCGCGTCCGCCGAGGTCGCGTCGATCACGACGAACGAGCCGAACCGCGATGCGCACCTGCGCACCGGCGACTTCTTCGAGGCGGAGACCCACCCGACGATCGAGTTCGTCTCGACCGGCGTGCGCGTCGAGGGCGGCGACTTCAAGGTGGACGGCGACCTCACGATGCGCGGCATCACCAAGCCCGTGACCTTCGACTTCGACTTCGGCGGCTTCGGCGGCGACCCCTACGGCAACTACAAGGGCGGCGCCACTGCGAAGGCCGTCGTGAACCGCGAGGACTTCGGCCTCACCTACAACGCGGCCCTCGAGACCGGCGGCGTGCTCCTCGGCGACCAGGTGACCATCACGCTCGAGCTCCAGGCTGCGCTCGAGCAGTAGTCCGACGCGTGCGAGCGGGCGGTGCCGGCAGTCGGCGCCGCCCGCTCGGCGTTCGGGGGGCGGGGGAAGTGCGGCGTCGATCGGCTCAGGCCGTCGTGACCGCGTCGAGGCGCTCGCCGGTGAAGCGTGCCCACCTCGCAACGGCTGGTCGGTACCGCGACGGCTCGAGGTCGCCGTCGAAGCCGTGCAGGGCGACGGATGCCCCGCCTCGAGCCCGCGCGACCTTCCACAGCCCCTCGACCACGCCGCCCGCGACGAGGATCGGCTGGAACACGCCGTTGCCGCCCGGCACCACGCGGCCGGCGTGGAGCGGCTCGCAGACCGGCGCGCGGTCGCGGTAGCCGAGGAAGTACTCGTCGAAGGCGGCGAGCGCGTAGCGCCCGGCCGCCCGCGGCGCCGCGGCGTCGGGATCGGCCGCCCAGCCGGCGTCGGCGGTCACGACCCGCTCCGCGTCGAACGCGACGACGGCGTCGCCCGCGGCCGCGAGGGCCGTGCGCGCGTCGCCGAGCGTGAGCCCGGCCCACCACGCGAAGTCCTGCACCGTCGCGGGACCGTGTCCGGCGACGTACGCCGTGAACAGGCCCGCGAGGATCTCGTCGCGCTCGGGCAGGGTGCCCTGCCGCGGCGCCCAGTCGTCGAGCAGGACGAAGCGCTGGGTGCGCCCATCGACCGGACCGCAGCAGATCACCGCCTCCAGGGCGAGCCACCAGATGAGGTGGTACCCGCGCTGGCCCGCCGTCGAGATGCCGGCCGCCTCCCACGCGCCCGTCAACTCCTCACGGGACATCGCCTCGCCGGCGAGGACGCGCTCGGCCACGGCGCGCGCCCGCACGTAGGTCGCCTCGTCGAGCTCGAGCGTGCGGTGCGTGAGCGTCGCCCTTCGGAGCTCGCGAGCCCCGGTGATCGACAGGATCGGACGGAGCTGCTCGGTGGGGAGGATGTGCAGGGTCCCGCGCATGGGCCAGGAGCGCACGACCTCGCGCGCCTCGAGCGCCGCGTCGACGTCGGCGCTCACGGAGCCCGGGACCCGTGCGCCGAGCACCCATCTCGCCGCGACGAAGTCCTGCGCCTGCACGGCGCCCAGGCGACGGACGGCGTCGGCGATCGTGGGCAGCCCCTCGCGGAGTCCGTGCGCCGCGAGGCGAGCGGCCCGCAGGCGGGCCGTGCTGGCGGGCTTCGGCATGCCTCGAGTCTGGCGGATGCCGGCGACATCCGCTCAGCCGACCGGCCGTCCTTCCCCGCGGGCACCGCTCCGCGCGCGGCGATCACGCACGCTGCGGGCGATAGACTGGGCGGCTGTGCCGCTCGGCACGTCGCCCACCACCCGTTCCGCCCGGAGGATTCCCGTGCTCGCCGTCCACGACCTCGAGATCCGCATCGGCGCGCGCGTGCTCATGGAGCACGTGGACTTCCGCGTCTCCTCGGGCGACAAGGTGGGACTCGTCGGCCGCAACGGCGCCGGCAAGACGACCCTCACGAAGACGCTCGCGGGCGAGACCCTGCCGACCGGCGGGCGCATCGACCGCTCGGGCGAGATCGGGTACCTCCCGCAGGATCCGCGTTCGGGCGATCCCGACATGCTTGCGCGCACGCGAATCCTCGACGCGCGCGGACTCGGCTCCCTCGTCCTCGGCATGCACGAGGCATCCGTGCAGATGGGCAGCGACGACCCGGCGGCCGCCGAGCGCGCGATGAAGAAGTACGGCAACCTCACCGACCGCTTCACGGCCCTCGGCGGCTACGCCGCCGAGGCGGAGGCCGCGTCGATCGCGTCGAACCTCAACCTGCCCGACCGCATCCTCGACCAGCCGCTGAAGACCCTGTCGGGCGGCCAGCGCCGCCGCATCGAACTCGCCCGCATCCTCTTCTCCGACGCCGAGACGATGATCCTCGACGAGCCCACGAACCACCTCGACGCCGACTCGGTCGTCTGGCTCCGCGAGTTCCTCAAGGGCTACAAGGGCGGCGTCATCGTGATCAGCCACGACGTCGAGCTCGTCGGCGAGGTCGTGAACCGCGTGTTCTACCTCGACGCGAACCGCTCGGTCATCGACATCTACAACATGGGCTGGAAGCACTACCTGCGCCAGCGCGCTGCCGACGAGGAGCGCCGCAAGAAGGAGCGCGCCAACGCCGAGAAGAAGGCCGGCGTCCTGCAGATGCAGGCGGCGAAGTTCGGCGCGAAGGCGTCGAAGGCGGCCGCGGCGCACCAGATGGTGGCGCGCGCCGAGAAGCTCCTCGCCGGGCTCGAGGAGGTGCGCTCGGTCGACCGGGTGGCCAAGCTCCGCTTCCCGACGCCCGCGCCGTGCGGTCGCACCCCGCTCACCGCGAGCGACCTCTCCAAGAGCTACGGCTCCCTCGAGATCTTCACGGCCGTCGACCTCGCGATCGACCGCGGCTCGAAGGTCGTGATCATCGGGCTCAACGGCGCGGGCAAGACCACGCTGCTCCGCATCCTCGCCGGCGTCGACGACCCCGACACGGGCGTGATCGAGCCGGGGCACGGACTCCGCATCGGCTACTACGCGCAGGAGCACGAGACGCTCGACGTGAAGCGCACCGTGCTGCAGAACATGGTGAGCGCGTCGCCGAACCTCACCGAGACCGAGGCGCGCAAGGTGCTCGGCTCGTTCCTCTTCACGGGCGACGACGTGCACAAGCCCGCCGGCGTGCTCTCGGGCGGCGAGAAGACCCGCCTGGCGCTCGCGATGATCGTCGTGTCGGGTGCGAACGTGCTGCTGCTCGACGAGCCGACGAACAACCTCGACCCTGCGAGCCGCGAGGAGATCCTCGACGCGCTCGCGCATTACGAGGGCTCGGTCGTGCTCGTCAGCCACGACCCCGGCGCGGTGGAGGCGCTCAACCCCGAGCGCGTGCTCATCATGCCCGACGGCACCGAGGACCACTGGTCGCGCGAGTACCAGGAGCTCATCGAGCTGGCGTGAGGCCGCGGGTCGCTCCGCGACCGAGAGCACCGGGACGGTCGCCTACCGCCGGTCCAGCACCTCGTCCTCGAGATCCGCGTCGGCGTCCTTCCGCTCGCGCTTCGGCCGTCGCGGCGCCCGCACGGGCGTGCCCGACGCCGGCTCGCCCGACGCCGTCGCGGCATCCGTCGTCGCACCCGATGCGGCGGATGCCTCGGCGAGCCCCTTGCGCTCCTGGTTCGCCGCCCACACGAGCCCGGCGAACCCGAGCAGCGCGAACACGAACCACTGCAGCGCGTAGGAGAGGTGCGGACCCTCGTCGCGCACCGGACGCGCGGCCGCGAGGGGCGGCTCGTCGGCGTCCTCGCCGCGCTGCACGAGCAGGCCGTACGCGCCCGTGTAGGTCGGCCCGCCCACCCGGTCCGCGAGCTCGTCGAGGTCGATCGTGGCGAGCTCGTTCCCCGTCGACGTGCGCCCGGCGATCCGGCCCTCGCCGGCCTTCAGTCGCGCCTCGACGTCGACACGCCCGGCGGGCGGCGGGGCGTACTCGCTCGGCCGGCCGTCGGAGTCCTGGGCGATCCAGCCTCGGTTCACCATGAACACGGTGCCGTCGTCGAGGCGGAACGGCGTGATCACCTCGAAGCCCGAGCTGCCCTCGAACGGGCGGTTGCGAACGACGACCTCGTCGTCGGCCAGGAACTCGCCCGAGAGGGCGACGACCTGCCAGCGCTGGTCGGCGTCGAATCCGGTCGGATCGGGCAGCGCGTCGGCCACCGGGACCGCCTCGGCGTCGTAGTTCGCGTCGATGCGGGCCACCTCGGTGAGCGCCTCCGCACGGCGGTTGAGCTGCCACGTGCCGAGCGCGCTGCACGCGATCGCGAACACGATCACGAGCGCCAGGTAGCCCGCCCACCGCGACGACCTGAGGAACGACCATTCGCTCACGGCTCGGCCCCCGCCGCGGCATCCGTCACCGGGTCGAAGGCCGCGACCCGCACCGGGAAGGACCGCGACTCGAGGAACCCGCGAAGGTACTCCACGTGCTCGTCGCACGCGAGCCAGGTCTTCCACCGGTCGCCGGTGTGGATGCGCGGGTTCTGCCAGTCGATGCGCCAGGTCGCGGGCTCACGGCACGCGGCGCGCGAGCAGACGTCCTGGGCGGGTTCCGCCCCGATGCCGCCGATCACGCGGCACCGCGCTCGTCGCCGTCGCGATCGGATGCCGCCGGGCCCGCGTCGCGCGCCGGCGTCGGGTCGGCGTCGGGCTCCGTGGCTTCGGGCGCCGGCGCGTCGGGAGCAGGCCCACTCCACGTGCCCGCCTCGGGCGACCCTTCCTCCGGCCGGGCGTCGCCGTCGGGC